>BLLV01000011.1 GCA_011959205.1 Bacteroidaceae bacterium | reverse complement strand
AATGTAACAATATTTATTGTTGAGAAGAGGGAGGTTTATAATGCGTTTTGTCTGCGGGCTGTTTCCACAATGATATCCTATTCCGGTAAGGTTTGTCCGCCACATGGACAGATGGTATACCCCCTTTCCTCTTTCCATTCCTCTCCAGTCATGGCCTCTGGCGAGAAGGACAGATGTGACGGTTTTTTTATGAAAAAAAGTCCGTTGTCGCTCCCCACTAAATTTCTATTGCCATTTACTGAATGTGTCTCTAGCTTATACACATAAAAAAGAAAGAAGGTACCCCTTCGGATACCCTCTTGTAATTTTTAAAAGACGAATAAAAGATTATTTAGAAGCTTCCAAAGATGCTTTTCTAAATTCTTTCATCAGTTTTTCCAATTCCAATGATGCTTTACGTGCACGTGTTCCTGCTGCTTTGTTACCTTTTTCAATCTGCAATGCAGCATCAGACATAAAAACTTCATTCAATTCTTTGATTTTAGCAATTAATTCGTTCATGTTCTTTTTTATAAATTATAAGACTGCTCAAAATAAATTCTTTTTTGGCAATAAATCCCCTATCCGTCCTTTTTTTTACGATTTTTCAACAGTTAATCCTTATTTATAGGACATTTCAATCCGTAACGAGCCGTATTAAGGATGACTATTTATTAAATAACTCGAAAGTGAATTTAAAACCAAAGGTATCAAACTGCCCGTTGATAGTGCTTACAAAAGCCCCCACATCAAATATATGTGTGCCGATGCCATAACCCAACTCGATATATGGATTAAGATGTGGCATGAACAGGATACCACCATACAGACGCTCTTGCTGGACTAACCCCAACCAACGGTTTAAGGGTTTCAAGAGAATAAAGGGAGACTCGTAGGTGAAATTCCCCCGCCAGTACTGACGTGAGGAGTTATACCAACGTCCGTCCAACAATTGGAAAGTGCCACCAATATCATCATTCCATCCTTCGGGAAGATTGCGACGGGCAAAGTTAGCGAAATCCACAAAGTACATATCTTCCTGTTTGGTAAACACCCCCCCCCCCAATGCGGTAACCGATACTTCGGATTCCACCTAGTTTCAAGTTTTGCTGTATATCAAACTCCCAACGTTCATGGGCACCCGTACTCTTGAATACGCCTTTAATACCCCGTTCATAATCGAGCATAAAAGTAGGCATACCGGAACCTACATTCATCTTCCGGCGACCGTTCATGTAATAATACATACCTGGCGTCCATTCAATACGTATACGAGGTGCAAAACTATTGTATTCTGATCTGATACCTCGCAACGCCGCCCAATCTTTATCGGGAAACGGCTTTTCAAGAATGACTTTCGAATCATTTATCAAATACCTCCAATGTACGGAAACACCTGCTTTAACAAACAAGCCGTTCACTATTTCTATATTATGGAACAGATTGAGATACACATCCTTAAAATAGTCCAATTCCAATTGGTCAAAATTAAAGGTACTATCGGGCAATTGCTTCAGCTGATCCAATACAACACTACTATATATGCGATTACCATTACCTACACTAAGCTCGAACCCAGCCTGCTTTTCCGGCCAATATTGCCAATCGGCATCCGCTTTCACATAAAGTTCCTTATGCGTAAAATTATAACCTATCTGCGGAGTGATTCTAAGTACGCGTCCATCATGAAAAAGCCGACTGTATTTAAACTTCTGCTTATATGAAAAACCCCTACTGTGACTATAATCCAACAACACCGGATTTATAAGCGGAGAACAACGCACACTTCCCATGCTGGACAGGTTCACATTGTAACTGCTGATAAGCATATCGCCCAACTCTCCCCAAAACTCCAAATGTTCATTCTTCTTCTTTTTCGGTACGCGCAAAAGCGTATCCTGACGTAAAGCATAACTTCTGTACAAAGAATCCTCCAAAGCGGACAACGGGATGGGACGTAGCTCATTGAACTTTTCCTTATCTGTTATCAGCTGTTCCGAATCACAGGTCAGCTTATAGGATTCCGTCAAATCATGGTGATGCTTCTTTTGAGATTTACGCCGGACGGCTCCTTCATAGAATTTAACCTCATTATACTTCAACCAAGCTCCCATATCCATTTCCAAATGGTTCCCTAGAAACTTAAAAACAAGATTCAAATCAAACTGCACCGGCAAAAACTCCACATCGCCCTCTTCCCCCATCTTGACACGGACCTTGAAGCGGATCACATCATAAATGCCTTCAATATAAAGTTCACGAATAGTCCATATCTGATCACTGACCCACATATATCCACTGACCAACTGCGTACTACGGAATTTGGGAATAATGAGTATTTTATACCGCTGGCAGTCGGGAGGACCGGCTATAGAATCCAATAAATAATGATAATATTTGCTGGATTTCTTATCCAACGGAGAAAGTAGTTTATCAGACATCAATGAAGAAGAATAGATGTTCATGTTCAAAAAATCCATCACATCCGTTATCTGCCCCTTGTTACGTGGAAATGTAGTGGATACTGCCTTCATTTTACGGTCGTATATATCCGGTGCCGTATAATGCAACTCACTAAGGGACTCCATCAGATAATCATTGATATGCTTTTCGAAACGGAACATGGACGGTACATAGCGGATAAGATAATTGCGTTTGTGTACTTTTACCTTTCCTTTCATATATAAATCAGCCTTATACTCATCAATGATACGGGAATAGAACGGAGAAAACTGAAAGATGCACTGAAGGATGGAGTCGGACACCACCGGCTTGCCGGGCATATCAACCTTTTCCCTCTTAGCCTGAACAACTAAAGGTAGCAAAAAACAAAGTATAATCAGTCTGACAATCCGTATATAGTGCATCAATTACTTTTTTTCATCATCCTGTGACAAAGTTACGACAAAAAAGTGAAATGCGGAAAGAAAATCCAGCCACCGGCATCATTTCTATTATTCATTTCATATTCATGCAACAGGATTGTAACTTACATTTCCCAGTAACGTTCACAAAGATTCAAGTATTCCATCTCGGGTTTATTGCCGAACACCAACCCGAAGAAAGAGGTCTTCCTTCGCTTAATTACTTTTACCTGTTCCATTAAATCACGGGATAAAGGCGGCATCTCGAAATCTGAGATCAATACGATATCCGATTCACGGAAGTCATTTCCGTTGATGATATGCGCTGCTTCCCGAAGAGCCGGCTCTATATCCGTTCCGCCGTCAAAACGTTTATTCAGGAACTCCGCCAGCTTGGGCATATCCCGCTCCAAATCTTCAATCAATAACGATACGGCCTCATCCGAAAAATTGATGACATAACATTTCCGATGGGTTTTCTCCGTCAGTTGCGCTATGGCCAGAATAGCCGATTTGGACAAGATCTCCCTGTCCCCCTGCATGGAGCCGGAAGTATCTACACAGATAATGTAAGGCCCTTGTCCCGAAACTTTATGCTTGTCATCCTTTACCGGTTCCGTTTCCTTGGACTGGTAGTCGAACAGTTGCAGTCGCTTCTCGGCATATCGTTCCATAAATACGGCACGCAGCGCATCATCCGCCAGATAGCAATACTCGACGGGCAGCAAACTGTTCAAATCATTTCCCAAAGTCACCCCCGTGATATCACTATGCGGAGAATGCCTGATCAGTCTCCTCTTATCTACTCCCGACAAAGAATCATATTTTTGCTGGTCCCGATGCTTTTTACCCAGCAGATGCGCCAATTGCCGGATAGCCGGGTTACGCTTCATCACCGTTTCATACGGAAGCATCCTCCGGTACAAATCAGGATAATTATGAAGCAGCCACTCCATACGCGATCCCAGCAGTTTGTTTCCCGATTCCTTTCCTTGTTTCCGGATCAACAAATCAAAACCCTCGCACAAACTGTTTATATGCATGTACTGATAGTCATACTCTTTGCGGGTAAGCAACTGATGCCATTTATCCAAAAAGAACTCCTTGGTCCGGGTTCCCTCTCCGCTCCATAAAGAAGCATTCTCCAGCAGACTGATATAATAGTCAATATTCAGTTCCGCCAGTTCATACCTCTTTTTGAAAGCACCGCGCATCTGCTTCAAGTATGGCAGGAATGCCATATCCGGCAGATGTTCCGAAGAGTAGAAAGCCTCCCACTCCGGAGTGTAGCGGGAATAATATTCCTGCAAAGAAGGTGTGGTACGCCGATAGTACATCAACACTTTCTCTTCCAGTTCGCGTTGGCGTACCACCCCGTTGCTCACATCCTCCTCGTATGCTTTGAATGTCCTATCTTTCAGTTCCTGAGAATAGATCATCTTCAGATCTCTCAACCTTATATTCCTGGTTCTCTTTTCGGTACGCATCTGCCATTTCGTTCAAATCATTCTTATATCGGTCTATGGTATTCTTCTGGTGGCGAAGCATCCTCCGCATGGAAGCCCGCTGCTTTTCGCTGAGAAACAAATGCTTCTCATAATATTCCGTTTCCGCATCCAGCAGCCCGGACCAATCCTTCTCCACCCTGTCCAACGCTTCGGCCACCGATTTATATTTGGCTCCGAAATCCTCCGGTTCGGGTTCGGGCGGCGGTGGAGGACAATCCTCATAGCACATCAGATGATATTCATAATTATTGATATAAATGGAACGAAGTCTTTTTTTCAACGTATATATTTTATTACGCGGAACTTTGGCATGAAGTATGGCATCATATTTTTTCAAAATACAGCAGTTGGCTTTGTACTTGTCCTTATGCAGGTAGAATAGTTTACCGATCTGGTCCAGCTGTTGATAGTCGGCGGCAAAAATAAGGAGGCGTTCTTTCATCCGGACGCCCTCTACCTGATAATAGTAAGTATCGATGACCTGTATGCCCGGATCGTTCACTTCACGCAAACTGTGTTCGGACAACTGTCGCTCTTTCAGTTCTTCCATGTCCTGTTCCAGCCCTTTTATATTCAGCAGATAGCCTTCGGCACTTTGCTGAATGGCAGCGTTCACCATCTCCTCTGCCGCCTCCATCTGATCCATCTCACTCCAAAGACAATAAGACAACAATGTACAGTCCGAAAGGCGGATAGTGTCCGATCCATTCAGGAAAGCGGAAGCTTTCAGCAGCTTCACCATTTTCTTCCACCGGCGGTCCGACACATACAAGGGAGACGACACCCCCCCTTCATTTTGTATCTGGAGGTTATATTGCTCTATCTAGTCCTTCAAGGCATGGATCACTTCAAAAATAGAGTAATGGATTTTAATGGCAGCCATCTCCTTTTCCCACCGGATGTATTCTTCATCGGTGATTTGCAGCGACTCATCCACCACCGGTTCCGTTTCATCCGTAGAGGAAATCATCCGGTCAAATTCCCCCATATCCTCAATGCCGCCCACCAGACAGCGAAGCAGGAAACGATCCCACAAGGCCTCCAGTCCCTGCCCTTGGGCAGGCAGCTCATTGGAAGCGGCAATCAGCCCTTTCAGAGGGACACGGATGGAGAACTGTCCGTTACGGTATATTTTTTCATTGATAATGGTGAGCAATGCATTCTGGATAGCCGGTCCGGCTTTCCATATCTCGTCCAGAAAAGCAATGGTGGCAGAAGGCAGATAGCCATCTACCATACGCTCATACGTATCTTCGTCTTTCAGTTTGGAAATGGAAACAGGGCCGAATATTTCGTCCGGCGTGCTGAATCGTGACATCAGGTATTCAAATGCGGAAGCGTTGCGGAATGCCAGTTTCAACCGGCGTCCTACCATACTTTTAGCTACTCCCGGAGGACCTAAAAGAAAGATGCTTTCCCCTGCCACAGCCGAAAGCAGGGCCAGGGCCACAATATGCTCCTTTTCAAAAACTCTTTCATTCAGTTGGTGTAACAGAGATGCTATACGAGGTTTCAATGTATTCATTTGTAAATGTTTTCACAAAAATAAGCAGCTTTTATATTTTTTCATACTCACCGTCCCTTTATTTTCCACTCCGGAGACGCTCGAGGAACGATGACACATTCTCATTCAAACCGTATAGATCGTGCCGGATGAATACGGGTCACCAGAAACGACGGTCCGACAAGCATCAGTACCGATACCAACAAGGTACAGACATTCAGCAACAAATAAATCCAGATATTGAATTCAACAGGAACCCGATCTACATAATAAGTGGCAGGGTCCAGCCTAAAAAGATGAAATTGAGACTGGATGAAGCATAATGCCACCCCGATGATATTCCCCCATAACATCCCCCTGCCTATCAAGAATACGGAGAAACCGAGGAATATCTTACGAATGGCCAAATTATCGGCACCCAGTGCTTTCAGCACCCCGATCATATTGGTACGCTCCAAAATGATAATCAGCAGACCGGATATCATGGTGAATCCTGCCACCCCTGTCATGAGAAACAGAATGACCCACACATTCATATCCAGCAAATCCAGCCATGCAAATATCTGAGGATTGGCTTCCTCCACCGTCTGAGTATAGTAAGTCCCCCCGTATGCATCCACCTGCGTATCCACCTGTACATGGATTTCCTCTTTCACCGGCTCCAACCGGCTATACTCATTCACTGCCAGCTCTATACCACTCACCTGCCCTTTCTGCCAGCTATTCAAGCGATTCACCGTATATAAGTCGGTTATCAGAAACAAATCATCGTATGCGGAAAAATTGGTCTGATAGATGCCGGCGATAGTAAGGCGACGGGCACGCACATTGTCCTCTATATAATAGGTATAGATTTTATCACCCAGCTTCAGATGAAGCTTGTCGGCAATGGTGCGGGACACCAGTACCCTATTGGTAGAGGCCGTATCCGAGAAAGCAGGAATCTCTCCCTCCTGCAAATGACGCTTCAAAAACTTCCAGTCGTATTCATGAGCAACACCTTTCAGCACCATTCCCTGAAAGCTGTCGTCTGTCATAATCATCCCCGGCTTGGTGGAATAGCGCTGCACGTGTTTCACTCCGTCCAGTGTATTCAGCAGCTGGAGCAAGCTGTCGTTGGCAACGATGGGGACTGTCTGATAAGATTGCTGGGAATCGAAATTGGTTATCATGATATCGGAACCCAAGCCCACTACCTTGTCGCGCACCTCATGCTTGAAGCCGATCACCACCGCTACCGACACAATCATGACGGCCAGCCCGATGGCTATGCCTAGCATAGCAATGCGGACGGCAGGCTTGGACACCTCTTTTCCACCCTCATTGCTGCGATAGATGCGTCTGGCAATAAAGAGTTTCCAGTCCATATCAGTCTTCCACTCTTCCGGGATATGCTTCCAATGCCTTACGCAGTACGAACAGCGCACGGACCAGATCCTCTTTCTTCAACACGTAGGCAATACGCACCTCATTACGGCCTGCACCCGGAGTGGTATAGAATCCGGCAGCCGGAGCCATCATGACCGTTTCGCCTTCATAGTTGAATTCCGACAGACACCATGCACAGAACTTTTCACTGTCGTCCACCGGCAATTTGGCAACCGTATAGAAGGCTCCCATCGGTATAGGTGAATAAACACCCGGAATACGGTTCAAACCGTCAATCAAGCACTTACGGCGTTCCACGTATTCGTCATACGTCTCGCGTGTGTACTCTTCGGGGGCATCCAATGAAGCCTCAGCGGCAATCTGACCGATCAAAGGAGGGCTCAGACGTGCCTGGCAGAATTTCATGACGGCATTTCTCACTTCCTTATTCTTGGTAATCAGCGCACCGATACGGATACCGCATTCGGAATAACGTTTGGACACCGAGTCGATCAGCACCACATTTTCTTCGATGCCTTCTAGATGACAGGCAGAGATATAAGGAGAACCGGTATAGATAAACTCGCGATAAACTTCATCCGAGAACAGGTAGAGATCATACTTCTTCACCATGTCACGAATCTGGTTCATCTCGCGGCGGGTATACAGGTAACCGGTCGGATTATTCGGATTACAAATCAGAATAGCTTTTGTGCGTTCGTTTATCAACTCCTCGAACTTCTCCACTTTCGGCAGGGAGAACCCTTCCTCAATGGTAGTCGTCACTGTGCGGATCACAGCTCCGGCCGAAATGGCAAACGCCATATAGTTGGCATAAGCAGGCTCCGGCACAATGATCTCATCTCCCGGGTTCAGGCAACTCAGAAAAGCGAACAGCACCGCCTCCGAGCCTCCGGTAGTGATGATGATATCATCGGCAGATAAGTTGATATCATATTTTTTATAATAACCCACCAGTTTCTCGCGGTAGCTACGGTATCCCTGGCTGGGACTATATTCCAAAACGGTACGGTCAATATTACGAATCGCATCAAGGGCCGCTCGCGGAGTGGGCAGGTCGGGCTGACCGATATTCAGGTGATAGACATGAATTCCTCTCTGTTTTGCAGCATCGGCCATCGGTGCCAATTTGCGAATTGGCGATGCGGGCATCTCGTTTCCTCGAATGGATATTATTGGCATAATATTATAAAATTATTTAATCGAAGTGCAAAGATAGACTTTCGTAACCAACCGAGCAAACAATTAATTAAGAATTTAAATCCTTGTTACCTGAATGAGCATCTTTTAGAGTTATAAAAAAATGAAAACATAGCGCAACTAATTGGCATGTATTTTGTTATCCTTAAAGCAGATGAAATTTTACAAATATATAATATGGCTTACATAGACTATTACAAAATATTGGGGGTAAGCAAAAGTGCCACCCAAGATGATATCAAGAAAGCTTTCCGTAAGTTGGCCCGCAAATATCATCCCGACTTGAATCCGAATGACCCTGCGGCCAAAGATAAATTTCAGGAGATAAATGAAGCCAACGAAGTACTGAGCGATCCGGAAAAACGTAAGAAATACGACGAATACGGTGAACACTGGAAACATGCCGATGAATTTGAGAAACAAAAGCAGCAATATGGAAGAGCCAGAAACGGATTCGGTACGGACAGTAACGGCAGTTACTGGTATTCCGGTAATGGAGGAGAAGGATTTGGCGACGCACATTTCGGTGGCAGTGAGGGTGGTTTCTCTGATTTTTTTGAGGAACTGTTCGGACATCGTAACGGTGCAAACGGCGGACGAGGTGCCGGATTCCGTGGACAGGACTATAATGCGGAATTACAACTCTCGTTGCGTGAAGCCGCCGAAACGCACAAGCAAGTACTCAATGTGAACGGAAAAAATATACGTATCACTGTTCCAGCAGGTATAGCCAACGGACAGACTATCAAATTGCGTGGTCATGGCGCACCGGGAGTGAACGGTGGTCCCGCCGGCGATCTGTACATCACCTTTGTCATTCCGGACGACCCTGTATTCAAACGTCTGGGGAATGATTTATACATCAATGCTCCTCTCAGCCTCTACACCGCCATACTGGGTGGTGAGGAGACAGTGGACACACTGAACGGGAAGGCAAAACTGAAGGTAAAGCCTGAAACTCAGAACGGAACCAAGGTTCGTTTAAAAGGCAAAGGTTTCCCTGTTTACAAGGAAGAAGGCAGATTTGGTGACTTGATAGTAACCTACAATGTCACTATTCCTAGTAACCTTACCGAACATCAGAAAGAACTGTTCCGCCAATTGAAAGATAGTAGCAATTAAAAAAAGAGAAGGATTATGCAGACCGATTTAATTATTATCAACGATTTTTGCGACCGTTGTCATGTAGACCCTTCGTTCATCATGGAACTGGAAGAGGACGGACTGATCGAAGTTCAGGTGATTGACGAGGAACGCTACCTCCACACATCCCAACTGGCGGAACTGGAGCGTTACACACATTTACATTATGACCTGTCCATCAACATTGCAGGAATCGACGCCATCCATCACATGCTGGAACGTATAGAACTCCTGCAACGGGAAGTGCATTTACTGAGGAATGAACTGGGATTCTATAAATAATAACCACATCACCATTTCTCCCATACCCAAGGCAACAGGTGGCGCCAACTCCGGTCCACCCGTTCCTTCCGTAAGATCCAGCTGTAAAGATTACTAATCCTACAACTTGAAGATATAAATCTTGCACGCCACACATACGTAACATTACCGCCCATCTTCCATTGATCTTATATTATTATTTCATCACCTTCACTCCCCCCCTGAAAGATTTTTTCATTCATTTCCTCACTTTTTCCGCTTTATCATCCTTCGTTTGACCTAAAATCACTATCTTTGCAATCTTAAAAGCAGCCGGCCGGTCTGCCGCTGACGCCACAAGGCGGAAGAGGAAAGTCCGGGCAACGCAGAGCATCCTACTTCCTAACAGAAAGCCATCTGCGAAGGTGGAGTAACGTAGAAGAGAACAACCGCCACAATTCCTACGGGAAGCGGGGTAAGGGTGAGAAGGTGGGGTAAGAGCCCACCAGCCGCATGGTGACATGACGGGCTGTACGTCTTAGGAGTTGTAAGGTCATGTAAACCGACATTATGAGGGTTGCTCGCCCCACGTCGGAGGGTGGACCGCTAGAGCCTGTTGGTGACAACAGGCGTAGATAAATGGCAGACACTTCGCCGCAAGGCGAGGAACAGAACCCGGCTTACAGGCCGGCTGCTTTTTTTTCATATATCCTAATAAAGAGCTTATGAGTACCATGAACAAGGAAAAACTGAAAGGTCTGCAATCGTTTCTCAAAGATGATATATGGCGGGTGACAGAAGACGAGGTTAGCAGATCCCGCGGGATACTCTATAATGCAATAAAGATTGCCACTCTTTCTGTCCGTGAGTTCACCCAGGGACGTATTTTGAATAAAGCATCCGCACTGACATACAGCACCCTGCTTTCCATCATTCCCATTCTGGCCATCCTATTCGCCATCGCACGCGGTTTCGGTTTCTCTAACCTGCTTGAGACCCAGTTTCGTAGCGGTTTTGAAGGCCAAAATGTAGCCGCTGAAACCATTCTCGGCCTGATTGATTCTTATCTGATACACGCCAAAAGCGGGGTCTTTATCGGAATAGGTCTGATTATGTTGTTCTGGACCATTCTGAGTCTGACTTACAACATCGAGCGCACCTTCAACTATATATGGCAAGTAAAGAAGCCTCGCACGTTGTATCGCAAAATGACAGATTATTTTTCTATCCTGCTCTTGCTGCCTCTGCTCATCGTGCTCTCCAGCGGTCTTACCATCTTCATGTCCACCATGGTGAAAAACATGGAGGATTTCGTACTGTTGGCGCCATTGATGAAATTTTTGGTACGTCTGGTTCCTTTCATCCTAACCTGGGCCATGTTCACGGGGCTGTTCGTCTTTATGCCCAATACCAAGGTGAAGCTGAAATATGCCATCATTCCAGGCATCATCGCAGGCACCGCCTTTCAGGCTTTCCAATACCTGTATATCGGCAGTCAGATCTGGGTGTCCAGATACAATGCGATCTATGGTAGTTTCGCGGCTATCCCGATGTTCCTGTTGTGGGCGCAAATCTCATGGGGAATCTGCCTGTATGGCGCAGAACTCTGCTATGTGGCGCAGAACTTGCGCAACTACAGTTTCAGCAAAGAGACGGCAAATATCAGCCGCCGTTATCACGACTTTCTGTGCATTCTCATCATGTCCTTGATATGCAAACGCTTTGAAACGGAAGAGGTTCCTTATACCGCCGAAACGCTCAGCGACGAGCATAAAATCCCGATAAGGCTCACGAAGAAAATCCTGTATGAACTACAAGATATGCACATGATTTATGAAACCTCCATGGATAGTGACGATGAAAGCATAGGCTATCTGCCATCGGTAGATATCAACCGGATGAACGTGGCCATGCTTCTGAACAGACTGGACATAGCCGGAACGGAAGCCTTCAAAATAGACCGGAAACGATACAACGGTCCTTGGGAGGCATTGGCCAATGCCCGTGAAGAGTATTATCAGAGCACCAGCAAGATATTGCTGAAAGATTTATAATTCCGGCATTTGATTTTACCACAAATTGCACAGATCCTTTTTGTTCAAAAAAGTCTATGCGGAAAATTCCGGATTTCCACAAAAAACTTTTTTTCATCTTTGATAATCTGTGCAATCTGTGGTGAAAGAATCAGGAGAACTGCATCATGCGACTTAAATATTTGCCGATGATATCAAACTCTATATTCACAATGCTTCCTACTTTAAAAGTATGGAAATTAGTATGTTCGTAAGTATAAGGGATGATGGCAACCTGGAAAGTATCCTCCGTAGGATTACAAACGGTCAGACTCACACCGTTCACTGTAACCGAACCCTTGTCCACCGTGATGTAACCGCGCTTCGCCATTTCCTTGTCAAACGCATATCTGAAAGTAAAATACCAGCTTCCTTCAGCATCCTTTATATCTATGCATTCGGCAGTCTGGTCCACATGCCCCTGCACAATATGACCGTCCAGCCGTCCGTTCATCATCATGCTGCGCTCCACATTCACTTTATCCCCCACTTTCAGCAAGCCAATGTTGGAACGCTCTATCGTTTCTTTCATGGCGGTAACCGTGTACGTGCCATCCTGCAAACTGACTACCGTCAGGCACACACCGTTATGAGAGATACTCTGGTCTATTTTCAGTTCGTCCACAAACGAACATTTCAAGGTGAGGTGCAGATTTTCCTGCTCCTTTACAATGCGTACCACCTCTGCATACTCTTCTACAATCCCTGAGAACATAAATTTTAATCTTTAATTAGGTTTTGAAGAGCAAAGTTACTACAAAAAAGTGAAATGCGGAAAGATATAGTGATAGAATTGAGTT
>BLLV01000010.1 GCA_011959205.1 Bacteroidaceae bacterium | reverse complement strand
CCTCCCTGTTATCGGAACATCCGTCCTCCCGTCGGCGGTTATTGTGTATTCGAGGGGAATGCCTGCCAATGGGGGCTGATGGCACTGGATGGCAAGGTGGTGGTGGAGCCGCGGTACCAGAAGGTGGAGATAGAGGGGGATGGCACGGTGCGGCTCACGGTGGTTCCGGGTAGGGTGAAGACGATAAAAATTTGAGAAGAAGAGCATTCCTTTTATCCATATTTTTCAATTCTTTCGTAGCCGAAAAGAC
Organism: Bacteroidaceae bacterium; assembly: GCA_011959205.1. GTDB lineage: Bacteria > Bacteroidota > Bacteroidia > Bacteroidales > Bacteroidaceae > Phocaeicola. The sequence goes on along the minus strand of BLLV01000010.1, from coordinate 35,546 downwards.
TGCTGCGTTCATCTTTGATGCCTTGTAGCTGACGGCAGATTATTTGCGCTCCGATCATGCTGAAAGTAATACCGTTTCCACCATATCCCAGATCGAAAAATATTCGTTCCCTGTCGGGCCAGTTGCCGATAAAGGGTAGTCCGTCCTTGGTGCTGCTGAATGTGCCGCACCATGCCATTTCCGTTTTGAAAGGGAGGTCGGGGAATAGTTTTCTGATTTTCTTTTCTAAAATACGGGTTTTCTTTCTGAGTAACGAATCACGGCGTTGCGGGTCACTGAACTTTTCGTCCTCGCCACCTACGATGATCCGGTTTTTATCGGTGGTGCGGATGTATAGATACGGATCGGCTGTTTCCCAAATCAGGCAATGTGTAGGCCACAAGTGTTCGGAGGCTACCGGATGCGATATGAGTGCATAGGTGGAGGTCAGCTCCATGATTTTTTGAGGAAGGAATTGTCCGGCCTCAAATCCCGTGGCTATAATTACATGCCCGCATTTAATTTTATCTCCTCTGTCCGTTGTCATGATACATCCACCGGATGTTTCCGTGCACTCCTTTATGGCGGTATGGGTGAAAACTTTCAGCCCGCTTTCCTTTATATGATATGCTAACAGTCTGGTTGCTGCCCTGTAGGCATCCAGCTGTGCGGATGCTTCATTTATCAGTGCGTTGCCGGGTGTCTTTACTTTATATTCCTCTCTAATTTCCTTTTTCTTGAGCAGACTGACCGGCAACTTATGTTTTTGCCGTATTTCATATTCTTGTTCCAAAAGTTTGTTATCTGCCGGACTGCTGGCATAAAAGAGGCTGGGCAGTTGTTCGAAACCGGCATTGACTCCCGTTTCTTCCAGTACCTTTTTTATATCGGAAATAGATTGCAGGCAGGCATGGTAAGCTGTCGCGGCGTTTTCTTCACCGATGATGTGTGCCATCCGGCAAAGAGGAACGTCAATTTCATATTGCAGCAGTGCGGTGCTGGCAGCGGAACTTCCGGTTGCAATGCTGCGTTTGTCTACTATGCAACATTTTATTCCGGCACGGCACAATTCGTGTGCCATCAAGGCTCCTGTTATGCCGGAACCTACAATGACAACATCGGTTGACAGATCCTTTTCCAAAGGATGAAAATAGTCCCATAGGGAATTTCTGATGATCCAATAGGGTAATCCTGAGTGTAAGTCCATACTATATTTGTTATTATCCCCTCATTTCCTGCTGGAAAGCAGGAAGTGAGGGGGGGGATAAAGGTTATTTACTTTCTTCGATGGTACAAATGCTGACACGGTTCCAGTCTGCTTCCGAGAACATATCACCGATTCCTTGTCCTTCGGCAGTGATACGGGTGTCATTGATTTTGTATCTTTTTACAAGGATGCTCTTTACGGACTCGGCACGTGCGTTTGCCAGTTTCTCATTGAAAGCGAGGTTGCCTTCGGGAGAAGCATATCCTTTGATGATAACCTTGGCTTCAGGATGCTTTTTCATGTAAGTGGCCACACGTTCCACGTTGGGGAGTTGGGAGGCATCGACTACCGATTTGCCTTGTCGGAAGGTTATGATAGACTCGGGAATGCGGTTGGTTTTTACCACAGTTTCTATGTTGGCAGCCTGAGTTCTGCAGTCGGCCAATTCTTGTTGCAGATTGTTTGCCTGCTGCATGGCATTGTTCAACTGCATGTCCTTGTCGTTCAATTGTGACCGAAGGTCGTTCACCGCGTCATTCAGTTCTCCTACTTCTGCTGCATCGTATGGCTTCACCGTTGTGAAGTGGTGTGTGCCGTTGCTGCACATGAAATGGTAGGTTAATCCGGCAGTCAGCTCAAAAGCTGCATTATTGGCGTTGAAACGGCTTTTGTTCCGGTTGAAGTCTCCCTGCATATCATATACGATGGCCGGTTTGATGCCGAATGTCCATGCTTTCTCTTCACCCAGGTTGAAATTCAGATTCAGGCCCAAGCGTGTGGACCAGGAGTTTGTGTCGCCGGGGCCGTTCTGATAGTAATGCAGCCACCCGATGCCTGTCAAGGCTTCGATTTCGAAGGTGCGCGGTTCGCCTGTATAGCTTCCGAAAAGGTTCATCAGGTTGACTTTGCCGAGCACGCTCACTTCGGAAGCGTCAAATGCGGTCTTGCTGGCCGAGGTATTTACATATCCCATGCCTTGAATGCCCAATCCGAATACGGGAGTGAGTTGTTTTCCGATTCCGAACCCGAAAGCCGGACGGGCATTTTTGAAAAACGAACTGTGGGTAAGAGGTGTCACGCCACCGGTTTTCAGTTCAATAGACCAGTTGTCACCCAAACGTGTGCCTTCAAGAGCGGTACGGTCATTTTGTGCATACATGGTAAAGGCGCCCATGCTTAATGCTAAAACAAAAATAGATCTTTTCATAATTAAAAATAAATTAATGGTAATACAATAAAATGTCATACGCGGTATATTATCTGTTGTATAGTTGTGATTGTACGCAAGATAATAAATTGCTTTGTCATTGTCTTTTATTAAAAAACAATTTGTAAAAAAGGATGGTTCGGAAAGTCGGGGGGAATTTAATATCTGTTTAGAAAACTCAAAAGCGTATAAACTCCATATTAGCCATAAAATGGGATTCCGGATATTATATAAGGTATATGGCTCTTGGATTTATATATCCCCCCTTCGAATATAACTTTATATATTCATGCTTTTTTTAACACAAATGTTTATGGTAATAACAAATATAAATTAAACAAATATTCTTTTAGCGTTGTTTTTTGTGTGAAGTATCAATTATAGTATTAATTAAAAACCTGACAATTATGAAAAAATTAAGTTTGACAGAACTGAAGGGAAGAGTGTCCTGGGGCAGTGTGTTGGGAGGTGTCATGACCGTATTGGCGATATCTGTACTGCTGTCCATATTAAACTCAAGTATCGGATTATTTATGTTTGATCCATTATCTGAACATCCTGCATCAGGCATAGGCACAGCGGTAGGAATTGGTTCTGCGGTCATTCTGGTTGCTGGCATGACTGCCGGTGGCTTTGTTGCCGGAAAGCTGGCCGGTATGGATGGGATAATACACGGATTTTTGGTTTGGGCTACCACGCTGATTGTTGCTGTAATACTGGGAATTTTTTTAGCAGTAGGTACAGCGAAAATGACAGCAAATGCATTGGGAGCCGTTTCATCTGTTACAGGTGGTGTCTTGTCCGGAGCAGGCGATGCCGTTGGAAATGGAGTCTCCGCATTATCTGAGGAGGCAAAGGAATTATTTGGCGAGATTGATTTCAATGCTGTCTTGAAAGAAGGGGACATGCCGCAAAATATCCGTACGGCACTTGCTAAAAGTGATGTGAAAGAATTGCATCCGGACTATTTGAAGAAACAATTGGAGGAGGTAAAAGATGACTTGGGCAAGTCCTTAAAAACAATTGTTGCTTCTCCTCAAGAAGCAGACGAAACAGTGAATGGCTTTTTGAAACGTTTGAAACAACGTACGGAAAATCTGAACCGGAAGATAGACCGGAATGATTTGACCAAAGTGATAGCCAACAATACCAATCTGTCTAAGCCGGAAGCAGATAAAATGGTCGAACAGTATGTGAACCTGATTGACAACGCACGTTTGGAAGCCGCAAAACAGATAGACAATTTGGAAGTTAATCTGCAAAAAGCGTCACAAGAATGGAAAGAGATCAAACATAAGGCTTTGGTAGCTGCCGATAAGGCTACGGATGCAGCTGCACGGTCTGCCTTGATTTCATTCTTTGCTATATTGTTTGGTGCTGTATTGTGCTGTGCTGCCGGTGCTTATGGTAGTAGGAAAACACAGGAAAGAGTAGATATCTGATAGGAACTATCGTTGTTTTCGGGATAGCGATGTCTTGCTGATCGGCCGAAAAATGAGAGGAGAAGCTAGTGCTGAAAATACTACCGGCTTCTCCTTTTATTATTACTAGCCCCCACAATAAATTTTCTAAGAAAGAGCATTGATAGGCTTATGGCACTTGTTTAATCCTGTGCTTTCAGTGACCGGTTGATACTGTCGATATAGTCCAGAATTTCATGTCTTCCTGTTTTCTTTTCAGAGGAGGAGATGAAATAAGGAGGGAGTTCTTCCCACTGTTCTGCCAGCTTTTTAAAATATTTGTTTACATTATCCTTAATTTTGCCACCTGTCAGCTTGTCGGCTTTGGTGAAGATGATAGAGAAAGGTACTCCATTTTCTCCCAGCCATTCCATAAACTCCAGATCGATTTTCTGAGGTTCCAGACGGCAGTCGACCAAGACGAACAGATTGGTCATTTGTTCGCGTTCCAGAATATAATCCTCGATAATCTGCTGGATCTTTTCCACTTGTTTTTTGCCTCGGGAGGCATATCCGTATCCCGGCAAATCCACCAGATACCATTCTTTATTGACCAGAAAGTGATTGATCAGCAAGGTCTTCCCCGGAGTGGAGGAGGTCATTGCCAGCTTAGGACGTTTGGTCAACATATTTATCAGACTCGATTTTCCTACATTTGAACGGCCGATAAATGCATATTCGGGCAGGTTGTCCTGCGGGCATTTCTCTACTTTTGTGTTACTTACTATAAATTCTGCACTGAGTATTTCCATAATTCTTCGTTTTTATACTTAAACAAGCCAGCCCCATAAAAGTCAGGAAGCCGTTAAACATTAACATTTCATAGCCAAACTGATAGCCGGTGGAGGTGGACACCAGTCGGTCTGTGGCATAGCATAATAGCGGTGAGGCGATGGCGATGTAAGGAACAAAACGGTCGCGCGGCCGCATTTGGGTAAACAGCCCGAATACAAACAGCCCCAGTAACGGGCCGTAAGTGTACGAGGCGATGGTATAGATGGCGTCAATGACACTTTTGTTGTTTACAGCCTTGAACAGCAGGATGATTCCGATGAAGAGGACTGATATGCAGAAGTGCACGATCTTTCTCCGTCTTTCCGCTTCTTTGCTGGACAAATGGCTTATGCCTGAGATGTCTATACAGAAGCTGGTGGTGAGGGCGGTCAATGCCGAATCGGCACTGGAAAAGGCGGCTGCAATAATGCCGACGGTAAAGAATATCAGTACGGCGGATCCCAGACGGCCTTCCGCCGCAAACAAGGGCAGTATCTCATCCCCGGCTGCCGGCAGGAGGATGTTCAGTTGCGAGGCGAACAATAACAACAGGATTCCGAGTGACAGGAACAGGAAATTGACCGGAACGAATGAGATGCCGTAGCAATACATGTTCTTTTGGGCTTCACGCAGGTTCTTGCACGACAGGTTCTTCTGCATCATATCCTGATCCAGCCCTGTCATGACAATCGTGATGAAGATGCCGCTGAAGAACTGCTTGAAGAAGTTTTGTTTGCTGTGCCAGTCGTCAAACACAAAGATGCGGCTGTGCTCATTTTCCCGGATGGTATGTACCAGTCCCGGAAAGTCCAGATCCAACTGGCCGGAAACCTCATAAAGTATTAATCCCAGCGCCAGTAGCAGACAGAGTGTCTGCAAGCTGTCCGTCCATACGATGGTGCGTATGCCGCTACGGCGGGTGTACAGCCAGATCAGTATGACAATTCCTGTCACCGTGGCGGCAAAAGGGATATGGAAGGCGTCGAATACATAATGCTGGAGAATGAGGCATACCAGATAGAGGCGCGCCGCGGCTCCGATGAGCTTGGACAGAAGGAAGAAAGAGGCCCCCGTCTTATAGGCGTGCTTTCCGATCCGGTCTCCCAGATAAGTGTAGATGGAGGTCAGGTTCAACTTGTAATACAGCGGCAGCAGAACGTGGGCGATGACGAGATAGCCTATGGAGAAACCGAAACAGGTCTGCATATAGGTCATGTCGATGCCGCGTACCATACCCGGAACGGAAACGAAGGTGACTCCCGAAAGGGAGGCTCCGATCATTCCGAAAGAAACGATATACCAAGGAGAGCGGCGGTTGCCGCGGAAGAACGCGTCATTGTCGGAATGACGGCTGGTAAGACGGGCTATGAGCAGCAATATTCCGAAATAGAGCAGTATGGTCAGCAGAATATAAATTCCGTTCATTTTATTTTTTTGAGTGCAAATGTACTCAAAATCGCTGAATTTGCGTAAGTTTGCACTCATTATAATATAAAATAACTGATGAATCAACAATATCCGTCCATGCTGCTGGAAAAAGCGGTAGGAGAGTTTGCCAAGTTGCCGGGGGTGGGACGCAAGACCGCCATGCGGCTGGTATTGCATCTGCTCAAACAGGATACGGCTGTGGTAGAGGCGTTTGGTAATTCGATGATTACCTTGAAACATGAAGTGAAATACTGTAAAGTGTGCCATAATATATCGGACACGGAGACTTGCCGTATCTGTTCCAATCCGGCGCGGGACGCTTCCACGATCTGTGTGGTGGAGAGTATCCGTGATGTGATGGCGGTGGAAGCCACGCAGCAGTACAGGGGGTTGTATCATGTTCTGGGGGGAGTCATCTCGCCTATGGATGGCATAGGGCCTTCCGATCTGCAGATAGAAAGTCTGGTGGAACGGGTGAAAGGCGGTGGGGTGAAGGAGGTGATCCTTGCCTTGAGTTCGACAATGGAGGGGGATACGACAAATTTCTATATCTCGCGCAAGCTGGAAGGCATGGACGTGAAGCTGAGTGTGATAGCGCGTGGCATCTCTATCGGGGATGAGCTGGAATATACGGATGAAGTGACTTTGGGACGTTCCATCATAAATCGTACTTTGTTTACGGGAACGGCATAAATGGAGAAAAAACAGAAAAAGATGGAAAAGAAGATAAAACAATTGTTGCGATACTTGCAGATAGAATATGTATCGGTGTGGGTATTGCCTTTGCTCCTGGCGGCTCTTTATGAAACGGGAGTGATGGCCGAGGGGGCTTATGCGGGCGATGTCCGTATGGATTATGTCTTGCAGACAGTAGGGATTTTATTGACGGTGGGGCTGATCCCTTTATCGCTCCGGTTGTTCAGCCTTTCCCTGGTGAAGAATGTAAAGCGGCTTTCATTGCTGGAAGCCTTGAAAAGTTATCGCCGTTGGAGTGAGATAAGGACGGGGATGCTGGTGGTTCCCGTATTGGTGAACTTATCGTTTTATTATCTGACTCTGAACAATACGGGCGTATTGTGTGCCATGATGGCACTGATCGCTTCCCTCTTCTGTGTTCCTACCCGCAAGCGGATGCTGGATGAGCTGGATTTGGTAAAAGAGGAGGGTGAAAAGCCTGCTTTATGATGAGTGACCGGCATTTTCAAGGGAACGGGATCCAGCTCCGTGCGCCGGAGCCGGAAGACCTGGAAGTCATGTTCCGTTTTGAGAACGCTACGGATGTGTGGGAGATGAGTAATACCACTGGCCCGTATTCGCGTTTTCAGTTGAAGCAATACATAGAACAGACCCAGAATGATTTGTTTGCCGACCGCCAGTTGCGCCTGATGATAGAAAACGGGAACCGGCAGGTGGTGGGGATTGTGGATGTATGTTCTTTCGATCCTTTGCACAACCGGGCCGAGGTGGGGATTGTGGTGGATAAATCCTGTCGCAGGCAGGGGATAGGGCGTAATGCTCTGGCTTTGCTGGAGGAGCATTGCTTCCGTTATCTGGGAATTCATCAGTTGTTTGCCTATATCGCTGTGGAAAACCTTCCTTGCCGCAGACTCTTTGCGGCGTGCGGCTACAAAGAGAGTGCGGTATTGAAAGAGTGGGTGCATACGTTTGGCGGTGGCTATACGGATGTGCTGGTGGTCCAGAAACTGAATCTCAGATTTTCAGTCCCATAATATAATCATTCATATAATATCCGTTGCCTATATGGAAATCTCCTTCCGTCACTTTTTCCATTCCCAAATGTTGGTAGAATTGCAATGCCTTATTGTTACGGTTTACATTCAAGTGCATTTCGCAAGGTCCGGGATGGATTTCTTTAATTGCTTTGACAGCCTGCTCAAAGAGTGCTTTGCCTAATCGGCAGCCTTGAAAACGGGGGAGTACATAAATTTTCTGCAGATGAAATAAGTGTTCTCCTTCGGGCTGTATGGAAACATATCCGGCAGCTTCTCCGTCTTTATAAGCTATGTAATAGATGTGCCCCTCCTCTTCCATTTGCTTATGCAGGTTTTGCGGAGAATACATCCAGTCCATCATGTAATCCAGCTGTTCTTTTGAAAGAATTTCCCGGTAGGTGGCCGGAAATACAACCTGAGCCATCTCGTTGATCAACTGAATATCATTGGTTGTCGCCTTTTGTATGGTAAACATGAACTTTATGTCTTTTTTAGAATTATAACAGGAGGCAAAGATAAACTTTTTGTCTTGAAAAAGGGTGTAGACTTTCTTTTTTTACTTGTTTAAAAATTAAATTATGTAAAATGATAGATCCTTGTAATACATGGTACTGATATAATACATATATTTGTGCCAAACAAAGTACTATGGATTATGAATGTAGATAATGTACGATCTCAGATGCGTAAAGGAATGCTGGAATATTGCATTTTATTGTTGTTGCATAAAGAGCCGTCATACGCTTCGGATATCATTCAGAAATTGAAAGAAGCCCGGCTCATTGTAGTAGAGGGAACGCTTTATCCGCTGCTTACCCGGCTGAAAAACGATGACCTGCTCTCATACGAATGGGTGGAGTCCACTCAGGGACCACCTCGTAAATATTATAATCTCACTCCTCAGGGTGAAACATTCCTTAGTGGACTGGAGGCTGCTTGGGAGGAGTTGACGAATACAGTGAACCATTTAAAAAACAATTAAAAAACAGGATGCAATGAAAAAGACTTTAACCATAAATTTAGGAGGTACCGTTTATCATATAGATGAGGACGCTTATCATTTGCTGGATAACTATTTAGTTAATTTACGTATCCACTTTCGTCGTGAGGAAGATGCAGAAGAAATAGTGCATGATATGGAATTGCGCATCTCAGAGTTATTTACAGACCGTTTGAATGAAGGCAAACAGGTCATTACCATTGAGGATGTGGAAGAAATCATAGCCCGCATGGGTAAACCCGAAGATCTTTCCGATGCAGAAAATGGAGAAACATCCGGTTCGGAAAGACAAAAAGGAACTACTGTGCGTCGCCTGTTCCGTGATCCGGACAATAAAGTGCTGGGGGGAGTGGCTTCCGGGCTGGCCGCTTATATGGGATGGGATGTTACTTGGGTACGTGTCATTTTATTGATTCTTGGTTTCTTTGTCCATGGGATGATATTGGCTTACATCATAACGTGGATTGTTATTCCTATGGCACGTACCGCTCCCGAGAAACTTGCCATGAAAGGAGCTGCCATTAATGTGGAAAATATAGGCAAAACTGTAACCGACGGATTTGAAAAAGTGAACGACTATGTACGTTCGGATCGTCCCCGGAGCATCTTGCAGAAGATAGGAGAGGGGATTGTGGCTGTGGCCGGATTCCTTATCAAATTTTTGCTTGCTTTTATAGCTATTTGCTGTGCACCTGTTTTGTTCGTATTGTTGATTGTCTTTTTTGCATTGCTGATGGCGGCCACAGGGCTGATTACGGCATTGCCTGCGGTACTTTATGAGGTGATGCCTGCGGTAAATTGGGCTACGGTAGGTACTTCTCCGGGGCTGACTGTTGCCATGTCCGTTGCTGGCATTTTAGTTATCGGTATTCCTATTATAGGGCTGATACACATGCTGATGCGTTATTTCGGAGGTTGGCAGCCGATGTCTGTTGTAACCAAAGTCATATTTATCGTATTGTGGCTCATCGCTTTGGGGGTGGGTGTTTTCTTTGTACTGAATGATCCAAATATTGCATCAATGATATCGCATAGTTTATAAAATACACTATCTTTGCAGACGGAAAGTTGGGGGTGGGGAGTTGTCTTGTTTCCCACTTTCCGTTTTTTTGTAAGGAATATCAAACATATATAGATACTATGACTAAGAAGATTTTATTGCTGGGTTCCGGCGAATTGGGTAAAGAATTCGTTATTGCGGCAAAACGTAAAGGGCAGTATGTCATTGCCTGTGACTCTTATGCAGGTGCTCCGGCCATGCAGGTGGCAGATGAATTTGAAGTATTCAGCATGCTTGACGGTGATGCGCTGGATGCTGTGGTGGCCAAGCACAAGCCGGATGTGATTGTTCCCGAAATAGAAGCGATCCGTACCGAACGTTTGTATCATTTAGAGCAGGAAGGTGTTCAGGTTGTACCAAGTGCCCGTGCTGTGAACTTCACGATGAATCGCAAGGCTATCCGTGATTTGGCAGCTAAGGAACTGGGTTTGAAAACGGCAAAATATTTTTATGCCAAGTCTTTGGAGGAATTGAAAGAGGCAGCGAAAGAAATCGGTTTTCCCTGTGTGGTGAAGCCTTTGATGTCTTCATCGGGCAAAGGCCAGTCTTTGGTCAAGAGTGCGGATGAGTTGGAACAAGCATGGCATTATGGTTGTGAGGGTAGTCGTGGTGATATCAAGGAGCTGATTATAGAGGAATTTATTCAGTTTGACAGCGAGATCACTTTACTTACCGTTACCCAGAAAAACGGTCCTACTTTGTTCTGTCCGCCTATTGGACATGTACAGAAAGGGGGAGATTATAGGGAAAGTTTCCAACCTGCGCATATTGATCCCGAGCATTTGAAGGAAGCACAGCGTATGGCCGATAAAGTTACGGCGGCTTTGACCGGTGCGGGAATCTGGGGAGTTGAATTTTTCTTGAGTCATGAAAACGGAGTTTATTTCTCCGAACTTTCTCCCCGTCCGCATGATACCGGAATGGTGACTTTGGCGGGTACTCAGAATTTAAATGAGTTTGAGTTGCATCTGCGTGCGGTGTTAGGACTTCCTATTCCTGAAATTACACAAGAGCGCATAGGAGCCAGTGCAGTGATTCTTTCTCCTATTGCCAGCCAGGAGGCTCCCCGTTTTCGTGGTGAAGAAGAGGTTTGTAAGGAGACAAACACTTATCTCCGTATTTTTGGTAAACCTTATACAAAATTGAACCGTCGTATGGGAGTCGTGGTTTGTTATGCTCCTAATGGCAGTGATTTGGAGGCTTTGCGCGACAAGTGCAAGGCTATTGCCGCAAAAGTGGAAGTGTATTAATAAGTTGTCAATGTTATATTACCTGAAAAAGTAAGCGTACTTATTCATTTCACGAAGTACGCTTACTTTTCCTATTTTTTTGCAAATTCGTATTCATACCACAAGACAGATAAAGTTTTTTGTATAGAAAACTTTTTAACTGCAAATGAAGGCCCAAAATAAAAAATAGCCGATGGAACATTGTTGTTTATTCAAAAGAGAAACGGGCTTCAGGACTTTTTTAAATTTCATATTTCCTTTCGTTATAATTATATGGATTTTGTGGAATGCTACCGATATTTAAACAAAAAATGAAAAATATTTTGCCATTTAATTTTGCTTTATCTATTTAATTACTAATTTTGAGCGTTGCATAAAAAAAATAATATGTGACACATTTAAAATATGCATTATTTATAACCTTAAAATAACAACTATGAGTTACTTACGATTTGACAAGACTCTTATGACGAACCTCGGGGAATCATTGCCGAAAGAAATTCTCCGCACAAATCGTTCAGGAGCCTACCATTGTACAACCATTGTTGATTGCAATACGAGAAAATACCATGGGTTACTTGTCATTCCGGTGCCTGAGCTGGATGATGAAAACCATGTATTGTTATCGTCGTTGGATGAAACAGTGATACAACACGGCGCTGAATTCAATCTGGGACTTCATAAGTATCAGGGGGACAACTACAGCCCCAGGGGACACAAGTATATCCGTGAATTCGAGTGTGAGAAAGTTCCTACTACTGTATATAGGGTAGGTGGTGTGGTTCTGAAAAAGGAAAAGCTTTTCGTTCATCATGAAAATAGAATTTTAATCCGTTATACTTTGGTGGAAGCACATTCAGCTACTACGTTGCGCTTGCGTCCGTTTTTGGCTTTCCGCAGCGTACGTCAGTACACTCATGAAAATGCACAAGCCAGCCGCGACTATCAGGAAGTGGACAATGGAATCAAGACATGCATGTATCCGGGCTATCCCGAATTATATATGCAATTGAACAAGAAGAATGAATTCCATTATCAGCCGGATTGGTATCGGGGTATTGAGTATCCCAAAGAGCAGGAGAGAGGATATGATTTTAATGAAGATTTGTATGTTCCGGGTTATTTCGAAGTGGACATAAAGAAAGGTGAAAGCATCGTCTTTTCAGGAGGTGTATCCGAGGCCGGTACCCGTACTTTGAAGAAAACCTTCGAAGAGGAGGTGGAAGAACGTACTCCGCGTGATAATTTCCAGCACTGTCTGATAAATGCTGCCCATCAGTTCTTAAATAAACAGGGAAATGAGTTTTATATTCTGGCAGGATATCCGTGGTTTAAATGCCGTGCGCGCGATATGTTTATTTCCCTGCCGGGACTGACATTGGCGATTGATGAAGTGGCTAAGTTTGAAATGGTGATGGAAACGGCCCGCAAGGCAATTCATGACTTTATTAATGATGAGCCTGATGATGTTAAAGTGTACGAAATGGAGCATCCTGATGTTTTGCTTTGGGCGGTGTGGTGTATCCAGCAATATGCCAAGATGGTGTCGCGTGACCAATGCCGTGAGAAATATGGTACATTGTTGCAAGACATTATGGAGTACCTTCGTCGGGAGAATCATCCGAATCTTTTCTTGCATTCCAACGGTCTGCTATATGCCAACGGAACAGAAAAGGCTATCACATGGATGAATTCTACCGCAAACGGACGTCCTGTGATTCCTCGTACAGGCTATATTGTAGAAATTAATGCATTGTGGTATAATGCTTTAAGGTTTACAAGTGAACTATTGGGCGAAGGTGGAAACAATAATTTGGCTGATGCGTTAAATGTATTGGCAGAAAAGACGGGGAAGGCTTTTGTGGATACTTTCTTGAATGAGTACGGTTATTTACTGGATTATGTAGATGGCAATATGATGGACTGGAGCGTGCGTCCGAACATGATATTTACTGTAGCATTCGACTATTCTCCGCTTGATGCCCGTCAGAAGAAAGGGGTGTTGGACATTGTGACCAAAGAACTGCTTACTCCGAAAGGGCTTCGTTCGCTCAGTCCGAAGAGTGGTGGTTACAACCCGAACTATGTAGGTCCTCAGATGCAGCGTGATTATGCTTATCATCAAGGTACCGCATGGCCTTGGCTGGCAGGCTTCTATTTTGAAGCTTACCTTCGTATTTATAAGATGAGTGGTGTAGGATTTGTGGAACGTCAGCTGATAGGCTACGAAGACGAAATGACTTCTCATTGTATTGGCTCTATACCTGAATTGTTTGATGGTAACCCGCCTTTCAAAGGTCGTGGAGCTGTATCATTCGCTATGAATGTGGCAGAGATATTGCGAGTATTATATTTATTGAGTAAATACAATTATTGAAAGGAGGGACCTGTATGAAAGTATTAATGTTTGGATGGGAATTTCCTCCCAAAATATATGGTGGTCTTGCTGTAGCATCTTACGGTATAACAAAAGGTTTGAGTCTGCAAGGTGATATGGAAACAACTTTCTGTTTGCCCAAACCTTGTGGCGACGAAGAAAAGTTTCTGAACATTATAGGCATGAACCAAGTGCCCATTGTGTGGCGTGATGTGAATTACGATTACTTAAAGTCACGTCTTTCGACTTCGACTCCGGAACAGTATTATGCTTTCCGTGATCATATCTATTCTGATTTCTCGTACATGCACGTCAATGATCTGGGATGTATGGAGTTTGCCGGCGGCTATCCGGGAAACCTTCATGATGAGATCAATAATTTTTCTATTATTGCTGGTGTGGTTGCGCGCCAACAAGAATTTGATATTATCCACGCGCATGACTGGTTGACTTATCCGGCTGGTGTGCATGCCAAGCTGGTAAGTGGCAAACCTTTGTGTATCCATGTGCATGCTACTGATTTTGACCGTTCGCGCGGTAAGGTGAATCCTACAGTATATGCTATGGAAAAGAATGGCATGGATCATGCCGACTGTATTATGTGTGTGTCCGAATTGACCCGTCAGACAGTTATTCACCAATATCATCAAGACCCGCGCAAATGTTTTGCCATGCACAATGCCGTTTATCCGCTTTCGCAAGATTTGCTGGACATTCCTCGTCCTGATCATTCGAAAGAAAAAGTGGTGACTTTCCTGGGGCGTATCACGATGCAGAAAGGACCCGAATATTTTGTGGAAGCCGCCGCCTTGGTCTTGAAGCGTACCCGTAACATCCGTTTTGTAATGGCAGGATCGGGAGACATGCTGGACGCCATGATCAATCTAGCTGCGGAACGAGGTATTGCAGATCGTTTTCACTTCCCGGGATTCCAGCGTGGGCGTCAGGTTTATGAAGCATATAAAAGCAGTGATGTGTTCGTAATGCCTTCCGTGTCAGAACCTTTTGGTATTGCTCCTTTAGAGGCTATGCAGTGCGGAACTCCTTCTATCATCTCAAAACAATCGGGCTGCGGTGAAATTTTGGATAAAGTAATCAAGACCGATTATTGGGACATCAATGCAATGGCCGACGCCATCTATTCAATCTGTACGAATCCTTCCCTTTTCCAATATCTGCAGGAAGAAGGAAAGAAAGAGGTGGATGGCATTACATGGGAGAAAGTCGGCTTGAGAATCCGTGCCCTCTATGAGCAGGTGTTAAAAAACTATGGTAAATAATAAAACAATAATTAGGATATGAAAACAATATGTCTTTATTTTGAAATACATCAAATTATCCATCTGAAACGCTATCGCTGTTTTGATATAGGCCGTGACCACTATTATTATGATGATTATGAAAATGAGCGTGGCATCAGTGATATAGCCGAACGTTCGTATATTCCTGCGCTGAGTGCCTTGATTGAAATGGCAAAGAATCACGGTGATACTTTCAAGGTGGCTTTGTCTATTTCGGGTGTGGCGTTGGAACAGTTGGAAGTACATGCGCCTTGTGTGATCGAGTTATTGCATCAGCTGAATGAAACCGGATGTTGCGAATTCTTGTGCGAACCTTATTCTCATGGCCTTTCCTCTTTGGCTAATGAAGATTGTTTCCGCGAAGAGGTGGAACGTATGCGTACCAAGATTAAACAAATATTTGGCAAGGAGCCGAAAGTATTCCGCAATTCCAGCTTGATATATTCGAATGAGATTGGTGCTACTGTAGCTGATATGGGCTTTAAAGGTATGTTGACTGAAGGTGCAAAACACATTTTGGGTTGGAAGAGCCCGCATTATTTGTATCATTGCGCCATGAATCCGAACTTGAAATTACTGCTTCGCGATTTCAAACTGTCTGATGATATCAGTCTGCGTTTCTCTAATTCCGAATGGAGTGAGTATCCGTTGTTTGCCGACAAATATATGGATTGGATCGCTGCTTTGCCAGAGGAGGAGCAGGTTATCAATATATTCATGGAACTTTCTGCTTTGGGCATCGCCCAGCCATTGTCTTCCAATATTTTGGAATTTATGAAAGCGCTGCCTGTCTGTGCGAAAGAAAGAGGGGTTACTTTCTCTACTCCGACCGACATTATTACCAAACTGAAATCGGTGGATCAGGTGGATGTCCCTTATCCCATGTCATGGGTAGACGAGGAACGCGATATCAGTCCGTGGTTAGGCAATGTGATGCAGCGTGAGGCCTTCAATAAACTTTATAGTGTGGCAGAACGTGTTCATTTGTGCGATGATCGTCGTATTAAGCAGGACTGGGATTA
Organism: Bacteroidaceae bacterium; assembly: GCA_011959205.1. Taxonomy (GTDB): domain Bacteria; phylum Bacteroidota; class Bacteroidia; order Bacteroidales; family Bacteroidaceae; genus Phocaeicola. The sequence continues at coordinate 19,769 of BLLV01000010.1, read as the reverse complement.
TTTGCAGGCAAGTAATAATTTCCGATTCATGACCACTAAGAATACCGGTATTTGGTTGAATCGTGGTATCTATGATTCTCCGTATGATGCTTTCACCAACTACATGAATATTTTGGGCGATTTTATAAGTCGTGTCAATTCATTATATCCAGTAGATATGGATAACGAAGAATTAAATTCGTTGCTTACTACCATTAAGAACCAGGGCGAGGAATTGGTGGCTTTGAACAAGGAAGTGGAAAGATTACAGGCTAAATTGGAAAAAGCCGAAGGTAAGGCCGTAAAGAAAGAATCTGCTGCCAAGAAATCGGCGGCAGCTAAGAAGTCGGTTGTCAAGAAAGCTGCTTCGAAGAAAGAAGAATAACAGAAATAATATAAAGGACTTAAGAATTCACCGTTGTGCTTTCGGAAAACCAGGTTTTAAGGTTGGAAGAAACGGAGCGGTGTTTTTCTATATAAAAGTTTGCCGCATTGAATATTTTATTTACCTTTGCCAATCTCAGATACGAAAAAATATGAAACAATTGTGCCAGAATAAACATACGATACGTTTCCGCTATTGGAGCCGGAAGAAGTACGCTATGTTTTATAGTTTGGGCAAATGTGTAACTATTGGTAACCTGAAAAAGGAGATTGCCGATGTATCGTTGGGTAAACAGGCAAATGTTTGCACGGCATTCTCTGTTTGCTCTTCCACACGGAAAGAGGAGGTTGGAGAGGAATATAAAGAAGGAATGGCCCCTGCTGAATCTATGTTGCAAATGCTTCGGATCCAACTGCCTCAACCACAGGTGGCTGATGTGATTTGTCTTTTTTATTTGAATAAATATTGTTTGCCGGAAAGATGTGCCATGCATCTTTTCGGCTTTTTTTGTCTTAAGATGAACTATATATGATGCTGAATGAAATAAGAAACAAAGTGCTGGGCGGTGAGAAGATTACCGTAGAAGAAGCCTGTTGGCTGTCCTGCAAGGCAGAGAAACAGGATTTGTATGATGCGGCCCATGAGATAACACGGATCCTGGCTTCCCGGAAATTCGATATGTGTTCCATCATCAATGCTAAATCCGGTAAATGTCCTGAGAATTGTAAATGGTGCGCACAGTCTGCACATTATAAAACAAAAGCGGATGTTTATGATTTGGTTGGGAAGGAAGAATGTCTGTGCCATGCTTTGTATAACGAAGCGCAGGGAGTATCCCATTTTTCTTTGGTGACCAGCGGCAGGAAACCGGGTAGCCGGAACTTGGATCGGCTATGTGAGACAACAGAGCACATGCGTGCGCATTCGCATATTCAGTTATGCGCTTCTTTAGGATTGCTGGATGAGGCGGAACTGGAACGGCTGTTTAAGGCAGGCATCACCCGTTATCATTGTAATCTGGAAACGGCTCCCTCTTATTTTTCATCTCTATGTTCTACTCATACACAAGAACAGAAAATAGAAACGTTGCAGGCAGCACGCAGGGTGGGGATGGATGTATGCAGCGGAGGAATCATCGGCATGGGCGAAACAATGGAACAGCGTATTGAGTTTGCTTTTACACTGAGGGAATTGGAAGTACAGTCTATCCCTATAAACCTGTTGCAGCCTATACCCGGCACTCCATTGGAAAAAATGGGGCGTCTGGCAGAGGTGGAGATTCTGACAACCATCGCTTTATTCCGTTTTATCAATCCCACAGCATTTCTTCGTTTTGCCGGAGGACGTTCACAGATGAGTGTGGAAGCTGTAAAGAAAGCATTGTATATCGGTATTAATTCTGCCATTGTGGGAGATTTGCTGACTACATTAGGTTCCAAAGTATCAGAAGATAAAATATTGATAGAAGAGGCCGGGTATTCGCTTTGACACATCATAAAGTTATTATAACAATAAGGAAGTAATATATGGAAAATTTTGACAGGGAGCATTTATGGCATCCTTATACATCGACTACTCATCCGCTGCCCACTTATAAAGTAAGACGGGCGGATGGAGTATATATAGAATTGGAGGACGGAAGATGTTTGATAGAAGGGATGTCTTCGTGGTGGTGCATGGTACATGGATACAATCATCCGGTATTGAACCAAGCGATCAAGGAACAGATAGACCGTATGAGCCATGTCATGTTCGGCGGATTGACACACGATCCGGCCATCGAATTAGGCAGGTTGTTGCTGAAGATTGTTCCTCCCCGTATGCAGAAAATATTTTATGCTGACTCCGGTTCGGTTGCGGTAGAAGTGGCACTGAAAATGGCCGTGCAATACTGGTATGCGCAAGGGAAGGAAAAGAAAAATAATTTTGTAACTATTCAGTCCGGATATCATGGAGATACGTGGAATGCCATGTCTGTTTGTGATCCGGTGACCGGTATGCATCATATTTTTGGTCCTACATTGCCTGTGCGTTATTTTGTTCCTGCTCTCCGATCGCGCTTTGGCGGAATCTGGTATGAAGAGGATATAGAACCCTTGAAGGAAATATTGGAACAGCATCATGAAGAAATGGCTGCATTGATTCTGGAACCTATTGTACAAGGGGCGGGCGGAATGCGTTTTTATCATCCTGAGTTTTTACGTCAGGCAGAGAAACTTTGCAGGCAATATCGGATGTTGTTAATCTTTGATGAGATAGCGACAGGTTTCGGAAGAACGGGGAAACTGTTTGCTTGGGAGCATGCGGGTGTCCAGCCCGATATCATGTGCATAGGTAAGGCACTGACCGGTGGATACATGACTTTCTCTGCTGTCCTTGCCAGTGATGATGTGGCTGATACCATTTCCGGCGGTTATCCGGGAGTCTTTATGCACGGCCCTACTTTTATGGGAAATCCGTTGGCTTGTGCCGTAGCGAAAGCATCCGTGGAATTGTTGCTTTCATATAGTTGGGAGGAAAAGGTAAAGGCTATTGAATCACAGTTGAAGAGGGAGCTGGCCCCCGCTGCTTTATTGCCACAGGTGGCTGATGTGCGTGTATTGGGAGCTATCGGGGTTATTGAAGTGAAGAAACCGGTAGATATGGCTTTCATGCAACGTCGTTTTGTCGAAGAAGGAGTATGGGTACGTCCTTTTGGAAAACTGGTGTATATCATGCCGCCTTTTATAATTCAGCCGGAAGAATTGAGCAAATTGACGCATTCACTGGTGAAGGTAGTAGGAGAATTAAAAGAATAAGTGATGGTATTGGGAAAAATAGAAAAAATGAATTCATTAACAGACTGGGAAAGGGAATTAGCCCTGCTTGAAAATAGAAGTAATCTTCGCAGGCTGCCTGTTATCCACCATTTGGGAAGAGAGGTGGAGGTGAATGGAAAAGTGATGCTTAACCTTTCATCCAACGATTATTTGGGATTGGCTGCTTACCTGCCATTACGTACGGAATTCTTGCAAAGTCTTACTCCCGACACCTTTCTTCCTTCCTCTTCATCCTCTCGCCTGCTGACAGGAAATTTTGATATCTATGTTCAGATAGAGGATTTGCTTGCACGACTGTTTCGGAAGGAAAGCGCGTTGTTTTTTAATAGTGGTTATCACATGAATGCTGGTATTCTTCCTGCAGTGAGCGATGCTCGTACATTGATTCTTGCCGATAAACTAGTACATGCCAGCATTATTGACGGCATTCGTTTATCGGCGGTCAAGTGTATCCGGTACCGGCATAACCGATACGACCAATTGGAACAGTTGTTGGCTTCCAATCATGCCGGGTATGATAGAATAATTATTGTAACCGAAAGTATTTTCAGTATGGACGGTGATGAGGCCGATCTTCGCCGTTTGGTCACTTTGAAGCAACAATATGATAATGTATTGCTATATGTGGATGAAGCGCATGCTGTAGGGGTGCGGGGAATGCATGGCTTGGGGTGTGCGGAAGAACAGGATTGTGTGGCCGACATCGACTTCTTATGTGGAACTTTTGGTAAAGCGTTAGCCTCGGTAGGAGGATATATTGTTTGTTCGAAGACCATCCGTGATTATTTGGTCAATAAAATGCGTACATTCATATTTACAACGGCTCTTCCTCCTGTCAATTTGTTATGGACATTCTTTATCTTGGAGCATTTGGACAGTTTTAGCTTTCGGAGGGAAAGGTTGAAAAAAATATCCTCTCTTTTGAAAGACGCGTTGGTAAAGAAAGGATACGCTTGTCCTTCTACCAGCCATATTCTGCCAATGACGATAGGCGATAGCGGTGATACGGTGTTAAAGGCCGATCTCTTGCAGCGTAAAGGTTTTTATGCGTTGCCGGTGCGTCCTCCCACTGTGCCTGAAGGAACATCGCGTATCCGTTTTTCGTTGACAGCGGATATTACTGAAGAAGAAATAAAAAGTCTGATAGAATTGATATGAAACATTATTTTATACAACAAAAGCATCTTCCTCGATTGACACTTTTTTTTGCCGGTTGGGGAATGGATGAATGTCCTTTCATGGATTATTGCCCCGGAAATAGCGATCTGTTGGTTTGTTATGATTATCGTTCGCTGGATTTTGATTTCACGCTGTTGCAGGGTTATCAGGAGATTCGTCTGATAGCCTGGTCTATGGGAGTATGGGCCGCATCTATGGTATTGCAGGATATGGACTTGCCTATTTGTGAGCGTGTTGCTTTGAATGGCACGGTAACTCCTGTCGATGATTTGAAAGGTATTCCGCAGCAAGTTTTTGAAGGAACACTGGAAGGCTTGAATGAGGTTACGCTGGAAAAGTTTATCCGCAGGATGTGTTTGAAAAAGGAGAATCTGGAAATATTCTTGTCGAAACGTCCGCAACGTGCGGTAGAGGAACTGCAAGAAGAGCTTCGGAGGATTGGAGAACAGGTAAAATCTTGCGCTGTTCCCAGTTTTGTATGGGAACGAGTTGTTATAGGCAAAAATGATTTGATTTTTACGGCGGTTAACCAAAGAAATGCATGGACCGGGACGGAAGTGGCAGAGTATGATATTCCTCATTATTCTGAAGAAATAATGAGAGATTTGCTATGCCCGTCTGTCATTTAAAATGAAAACGTATGATTAATAAGCAATTGATAACCCGTCGCTTTTCTCGCGCTGTAGAGAGTTATAACCGTGAGGCGGTGGCACAAAAGCAGATTGCATACCGCATGAGTGATATGCTAAACCATTATTTGCCCCGTCCGTGCGGCCGGATATTGGAAATTGGTAGCGGGACGGGCTTTCTTACCCGCAGGCTAATGGAAACCCTCCATCCTGAAAAACTGGTGTTGAATGATATTTGTCAGGAGATGAGTACCTGTTTCACTGATTTGTTGGGAAGCGGGCGGGCTACCTTTCTGGCAGGGGATGCCGAGTCCCTTCCTTTTCCAAAAGGACAGGATTTGATTGTATCATGCTCGGCATTACAATGGTTTGTTTCTCCCGAGCTGTTTTTTGAACGTTGTAATACATTGTTGAAGCAGAAAGGATATTTTGCTTTTACTACGTTCGGCAGGGATAATCTGAAAGAAGTTGCATCGGTTACCGGCAGCAGTCTTCACTATCGTTCTTTAGAAGAATTAGAAGAAGCGTTGCGCATACACTATGAGATCGTGAAGACTCATGAGGAACGTATCTGTCTGACTTTTGGCACTCCGCTTGAAGTGCTTTATCACTTGAAACACACCGGGGTGGCTGCTGTCAGGCAACAAGCGTGGACTAAAAGGGATTTGCAGGACTTCTGTGACAAATATGCCCGTTTGTTCAGTGATGGTCATTCGGTGACTTTGACTTATCATCCTATTTATATTATAGCAAAGAAAAGACAATAGAAATAAAAAGAATCATGAAACAGAATGTATTTTTCGTAAGTGGTATTGATACAAATATTGGTAAAAGTTATGCCACGGCCTATCTGGCACATCTTTGGAACAAACAAGGATGTCGTACTATTACTCAAAAATTCATACAGACAGGTAACCCGGAAGGTTATTCGGAGGATATTGAGTTGCATCGTCGTCTGACGAGGACGGAGTATTTGCCTGAGGATGAGCAGGGACTTACCAAACCTGAAATATTTTCTTATCCGGCCTCTCCTCATTTGGCTTCACGAATAGATAACCGTGCCATTGATTTTGATAAAATAAAGCATGCCACGGAAGTGCTGAGTGAGCGCTATGATGCAGTTTTAGTAGAAGGAGCCGGGGGGCTGATGGTGCCGTTGACAGAGGAGAACCTGACTATAGATTATATTCAGGAATCGGGTTACCCCTTAGTTTTTGTTACTTCGGGACGATTGGGAAGTATCAACCATACATTATTGAGTTTTGAGGCTATAGAACGGAGAGGGATAAAGCTTCATACAGTGATGTACAATCTGTTTCCCGAAGGAGAGGATAAAATCATTCAGGCAGATACGGAGGCCTATATTTGTCGTTATATAGAAAAGCATTTTCCGGATACGGCATTTGTGAAGGTGCCTTGTTTGTAATTCTTCTTTCTTGTTTATGATGTATTTGCCTAATAGGCACTGTCCACAGTTTTGTGTTTAGGTATTCAGTAAACGATATGAAATCAGCCAACTAATTTATAATCAAAGTCTTGCGAATTAGTTGGCTTTTTGTATCTTCTTCCCCATTTCTTCTCCAAATTATCAAGTTCCGTGGCGGATGTATGGCACATGTTTGAGTGGCTTCTTTCAAGCCGTTTTTAGTTTCAGGCAGGTTAAATAATCATAGTGCTCCCCCTCTTTAATAAGTTCCGCCTCAAATCCATTCTCGGCAGCGTAAAGGCTGAGTGTCTGAAAATCGACATAAAGCCAGTCGAAAGAATCTCCTTTTATATTTTTATATTGCATTCGGAAGTCTATTTCGCCATAGTAATCTCCTGCCAAATCAATCAGGAAACTGCCGTTCTCATCTTCAAAAAGATAGCGAAGGTCACTGGAATCCATCAAGATACATCCTCCGGGGCGAAGCAGTTGTTTCATCTTTTGAAAGAAAACTGCCATATTTTCCAATTTCCCGATGATGCCCGATCCATTCATCAACATGATAATTGTATCGAATTTCTTTAGAAAATGTGGATCGAAAAGGTTCATCTGATGTGCATTCTTTATCCCTCTTTTTTTCATCACTTCTACCGAAAGCGAGGAAATATCGATAGCGCATACCTCTTTTCCCATCTCTTGTAAAGCCAGTGCATGGCAACCGCTTCCAGCTCCTACGTCCAGAATGTTTCCTTCGGCCATTTGTAAGGCAATCTGTTCCAGTTCCGGCATTTCGTTATAAGTACGGAATAATTGATTTATGGGAATTTCATCTTCCTCGAACTGTGATGAAAATACACGTAACTTATTTACTTTGTGGTAGTTGAAATAATCAGCGATGGCAGCTCCCATCGGGTCTTTATCGGGTGAAAGCAAGTTTGTTTTCATTTGGAGTTTTATTTTTTGTTTCAGATAAATGAGTATTGGTCATTTATTTTATAAGTTTTTATTCTTAAAAGTCCTTTGTCTTTCAAAACATTTTTAGGACTCATTGCAAACTTACATAAAATCTCTGGAAAAGGCTAATAAAAAGGTAGAAAAGTCTTCGTAACGCCTGTTAATAAAGGGTTTGCGAAGACAAAAGAGGACAGGCGAAAAAACGGGGTAATGCAAAGGAAAGCGGATTTATGAAGCCGTTAGGTTTTCAAATCATTACCCGACGAAATGTGATTTTTAACACGTGGCACTGACATTTTCTACGTGTGGCTGTGTTTGGCTTACAAGGTCTAACTCGTTGATAATTAATTTTGCAATCAAAAAAAGACGAGTATGGTAAGAAGCACATTCAAAGTGCTGTTCTACGTGAACGGCAGCAAGGAGAAGAATGGTATCGTCCCTATCATGGGGCGGGTGACAATCAACGGGACTGTGGCGCAGTTCAGCTGCAAGCAGAACATCCCGAAGACACTTTGGGACGTGAAAGGGAACAGGGCGAAAGGCAAGAGCCAAGGGGCACGGGACATCAACCTCGCCCTTGACAACATCAAGGCGCAAATCATCAAGCACTACCAGAAACTTTCCGACCGTGAGGCGTTCGTGACGGCGGAAATGGTACGCAACGCCTATCAGGGAATCGGTAGCGAGTATGAAACGCTTATCCGGGCATTTGACAAGGATTGCGCCAACTTCCTTAAACGTGTGGGCAAAGACCGCACCATCGGTACATACAAGGTAATGATGCGTGCGAGGAACTATGTGGCGGCTTTCATCAAGTCGTTTTACAAACGCACGGATATGTCGATGCTCGAACTGACACCCGACTTCATCAAGGAGTTTGCGGCATATCTCACCGCCGAACGGGGGCTGAAGAACGCCACAATATGGCTTAACTGCATGTGGCTGAAGGGAGTGGTGATGCGGGCGCACTATAACGGGCTGATACCGAGAAACCCTTTTGCACAGTTCCACATCAGCCCGAACGTGAAGGAGCGGGAGTATCTGACGGAAGACGAGATAAAGACCATCATGACACACGAGTTTGAAAATCCTGCACTCACACTGGTGCGCGATCTTTTCATCTTTGCCTGTTTCACAGCTCTCAGTTTCGTGGACATGAAGGAACTGACCACGGATGAAATCGTGGAAGTGAACGGTGAGAAATGGATAATCGGCAAGCGGCACAAGACCGATGTTCCTTTCCAAGTGAAGTTACTTGATATTCCCATGCAGATAATAGAACGCTACAAGAACCGTTCGGAAGACAAGTCCGTGTTCGGGAAAATCAACTATTGGACGATGTGCAAGCAGTTGAAAAAGGTTATCAGTGAATGCGGTATAGAAAAGCAAATCTCGTACCATTGTGCGCGACATACATTCGGAACGCTGGCTCTGACCAAAGGAATGCCAATCGAAAGCGTGAGCCGTGTATTGGGACATACGAACATTGTCACAACCCAGATATACGCAAAGATAACCACGCAGAAACTGAATACCGACCTGACAATGTTCGGCGATAAACTGAGTAAGACGTTTAACGGTATAACGGTGTCATGAGTATGGAAATGGAAAGGAGCATCATGACAATAAACGAATACGGCAGCTTCATATTGCCGGAAGACATTTCAGGTATATGGATGAACGAGCCGGAACTGGTGGAGCTGTTCGGGGTAATCGCCCCGACACTCCGTGCTGCTATCAGAGCGGTATATAAAAGCGGCGTGTTAAACGAATACAAGGTACAAAAGTATATCCTGCTGAATAACGGTTGTCATGCCGATGTGTTCAGTTTTCAGATGATAGTCGCACTTGCATTCCGTATCGACAGCTTCGGTGCGGAGCAGGTGCGCAAACTCCTGTTTGAAAGGCTGTACATGCGAAAAGAGAAAGCAAGCATCTTCTTTTCGCTGGGTATAAATAGCATAGAAACGCCTAATTATCAGGCATAAAATACATTGATGTGACGACGTGAAGTAGTGAAATCTATGCGTATTCCCATTGCCGATAATATATTCATATAAGTATTCGAATAAGCGTATTGCCGATTACGACAAGCCCGAAGAAGTTCCCGTCAGGGTGGAACTTCTTCGGGCTTTATTTGTATGCTCTTGTGCCAATCCAAGAAAATTTTACGTGAGGTATGCGTGAGTTGTCAATCCGTCCAGTGCGAATTGCCGAGTTTTGCACTGATTAAACAAAAAATGAAGTGCTAATGGAACAAGGCAACATTGGAAAGGAGGAGTTCATACGGGTAGGTACGGCCCTCTACAAGTTAGTGAACAAGCCCCGTCTGAACGGCGGCTATGTGAGGAAACGCATCGTGTGGAACAATGAGACACTCCGGCAGGATTATGGCAAACACTATCTGGCCATCGTGCCGAAGTATGACGGCTTCTGCACAGTCCCCAACCATGTGAACTATCGTCCGGTAGTGGACAAGTTCCTGAACCTGTACGAACCGATAGACTATCAACCGCAGAAGGGAGACTTCTCGCACATCCAATCATTAGTACGGCACATCTTCGGGGAACAATACAAGTTGGGAATGGACTACCTGCAACTGCTATACCTGCAACCGATTCAGAAGTTGCCTATCCTGCTGTTGGTATCGGAAGAACGCAACACGGGCAAAAGTACGTTTCTGAATTTCCTGAAAGCCCTGTTTCAGAACAATGTCACATTCAACACCAACGAGGACTTCCGCAGCCAGTTCAATTCCGACTGGGCAGGAAAACTCCTTATCGTGGTGGACGAAGTGTTGTTGAGCCGCAAAGAGGACAGCGAGCGGTTGAAGAATCTTAGCACCACACTCTCTTACAAAGTGGAAGCCAAAGGCAAAGACCGTGACGAGATAGCATTCTTCGCTAAATTCGTGCTGTGTTCCAACAACGAATATCTGCCTGTCATCATAGACGCAGGTGAAACACGTTATTGGGTACGGAAGATAGACCGCTTACAGTCCGATGATACTGAGTTCCTGCAAAAGCTGAAAGCGGAGATTCCTGCTTTCCTCTATCATTTGCAGCACAGGAAGCTATCCACCAAGAAAGAGAGCCGTATGTGGTTTGCCCCGTCACTTCTGTACACAGAAGCCTTGCATAAGATTATCCGCAGCAACCGTAATCGGTTGGAGATTGAAATGTATGAACTGCTTCTCGATATTATGACAACGATGAATGTGGACAGTGTTTCATTCTGTCCGCATGACATACTCGTTCTATTGGCAAATACGTATGTCAAAGCGGAGAAACATCAGGTACGGAAGGTGTTGCAGGATTGTTGGAAACTGACACCCGCCTGCAACACCCTCACATATACCACCTACCAAGTGGACTACAACCGTGAATGCTGTTACTCTCCGCTGCGCAGGACAGGAAGGTTTTACACCGTGACAAGAACTTTTTTAGAAGCACTATGATTATTTTGATGAAATGATGAATAAGTATATAAAAATATTGGAATACAGACTGCTACTTTCTCATCAACCTTTCATCAAAGACATTTTGCTGATGAAAAGAGAAAGAAACCACCAATATACTTTCTCTTTCGGTGAATGTTTTGATGAAAGCGTGATGAGAGGATATTGTGTTGATATACAATAATAATATAGCCCCATTCATCAAATCATCGCTTTATCAACCATCATCAAATCCGTAGGAATATACATTATGAACATTCAAGAAGCAAAAACAATTAAACTGGCGGACTATCTGCAAAGTTTAGGCTACTCGCCCGTAAAGCAGCAAGGAAACAACCTTTGGTACAAATCCCCGTTCCGGCAGGAAACAGAAGCATCGTTCAAAGTGAGCTTGGAACACAATCTGTGGTTCGATTATGGACTGGGCAGAGGCGGCAACATCATCGCATTGGCGCAGGAAATTTACTGTTCGGACTATTTACCATATCTGCTCGGTAAGATAGCGGAGCAAATGCCACACGTCCGACCTGTATCTTTCTCTTTTCACCAGCAGGCATCCGAACCGAGTTTCCAACATCAGGAAGTGAAAGAACTTTCCCATCCGGCATTGCTCCGCTACTTGCAGGAACGGGGTATAGATACCACCTTGGCAAAGTCGGAATGTAAGGAATTGCACTTCACCCATAACGGCAAGCCATATTTCGCCATCGGTTTCCCGAATGTGGCGGGAGGATATGAAGTGCGTAACCGTTTCTTCAAGGGCTGCATCGCACCGAAGGACATCAGTCATATCCGGCAGCAGGGAGAGCCGAGGGAGAAATGCCTCGTGTTCGAGGGCATGACGGACTACCTTTCATTCCTCACGTTGCGGATGAAGAACTGCCCGACCATGCCCAGCCTTGACGGGCAGGATTACGTCATTCTCAATTCGGTTGCCAATGTTTCCAAAGCCATAGATGTGTTGCACGGATATGGGCGCATCCACTGCCTGCTCGACAATGACGAGGCGGGAAGAAGAGCGTATTGGGAACTGGAGAGGGAGTTCGCCGGACGCATACGCAACTTCTCCGACAACTACAAAGGGCACAAAGACCTGAACGATTACCTATGCGGCAAGCGACAGGAATTAGTCATTAGTCCACCATCACGAACCATCGTAAAACCGAAGAAGAAAGGATTGGGATTATGACATTCCGAACGGGAAAAACGGGAGCTGCCCGAAATTCATTCCCTGAAGATTGGGAGGTAGCAAGTTTGTGTTTCGGGTGTACCGAAACCGCTTGCAACCCACTTCCCAAATTTCGGTAAGTGGCATCCCGTTGGTCTATACAGTATAATCAGTAACATAATTGAAAAAGTAATATGGAACACAAGGAATGTAAGAAACATAACAAGGGTGGTCGCCCGAAGAAAGGGGCGACTGAAAAGCTGAGTTATCGCATCGGCGTGAAGATGGCGGCAACCGACTACTTCTGCTTGCTGACACAGGCGCATGACGCAGGAACATCGCCAAGCGAGTTCATGAGGGAATGTTTCCGGAACGGTCATGTGAGGGAACGGCTGTCGGAGGAACACGTCGGATACATCCGTCAGCTCTGCGGCATGGCGAACAATCTCAACCAGCTTGCGCGAAAGGCAAACGCCGGAGGGTTCCACGATGAACAGCGGAACTGCAAGGTGGCGGTGGCACGGATTCACGAACTCCTGACCAAGATAGGGATATGATGGCGAAAATCGTAAAGGGAAGCGACTTCAAGGGCGTGGTGGATTACATCCTTGACAAAGGCAAGGGGACGCAGGTGGTGGCATACGATGGCTTGTTCATGGAAAACAAGGAAACCATCGCCATGAGTTTCAATGCGCAGTCACAGATGAACAACAAGGTTACGAAACCTGTCGGACATATTGCATTGAGTTTCTCTAAAGAGGATGAGCCACGTCTGACGAACCGCCTCATGGCAGGCATCGCACTTGAATACATGGAACGGATGGGCATCCGTGACACACAGTTCCTCATCGCCCGTCATTTCGACAAAGAGCATCCGCACGTGCATATAGCCTTCAACCGCATAGACAATAACGGCAACACCATTTCGGACAGAAACGAGCGGTTACGCAGCACCCGTATCTGCAAGGAGCTTACACAGAAGTATGGGCTTCACATGGCAAACGGCAAGGATAATGTCAAACGCAACCGTCTGAAAGAGCCGGACAGGACAAAATACGAGCTTTACGACATCCTCAAAACGGAGGTGGGTCGGTGCGGTAACTGGAACGTGCTTGTTGCCAACCTGAAACGGCAGGGCGTGGAAGTGCATTTCAAGCACAAGGGGCAGACGGACGAAATACAGGGTATGGTCTTTACTAAGAATGGCTACCATTTCAACGGCTCCAAGGTGGATAGGCGTTTCAGCTATTCCAAGATTGATGCGGCATTGCAGCGCAACAGATATAATGAGCGTATGGGAATGACAGCCAAAGCACATGAAGTGACTACACAGAGTGCACCATCTGGCACGGTACAAAGCGCGCCATTCAACGGCTCTTTGGGATTGCTTAACGGCAACGGTTCATCTTACAACGCCGCCGATGTGGAAGCTAATCAGGAAATGGCGGAGATGATTCGCAGGAAGAAGAAGCGTAAACGGGGAATGAGGTTGTAATTTACAGTTCAAGCAGTAACGATTTTATTGCTCGTTACGGCTTGAACTTGTTGGGTAAAGTTAAGTATTCTCACACTGATATTGTTTTCTATATTTGGATGGAGATGTTCCTATTGATTTAGTGAAAATTCTTATAAAATGCGGCAGGTCGTTGAATCCGACAAGATAACATATCTCCGACACTCCTTTTTGCGAATGTTTCAGCAAACCGCAAGCCGTATTCAGACGGTACTGCGTAACGAACTGCGAGAAAGTCATTCCCTTACACCGCTTAAAATAAGAACAGAATGCAGAACGATTCATACCAACTTCTGTGGCTATATCATCCAATGCTATGGAATGAACGTAGTGCTTCATCACGTATGCGCAAATCTGCTGCATACGCCGAACGTCCTTCTCGATACGCATCGGTTTTCCAGCAAACGTATAATCCGACGAGGTAAAAATGACAGGAAGCAGACGGAACATCGCACTTAAACGTCCCAGCTCGTCCATTCCGTTTATTTCGGACAGTGCCTTGCGGATAACCCGTGCGCTCTCTGGTCCGAACTTCAATGCATCAGTCGGAAACATCACGCCTGCCAGTCTGTTCCGCAATTCGGGAAATACTTCCATGCACCGCACCACCAAAGAATGGCTGAAAGCCACCATTAGATAACGGACACAACCGTCCTCGTCCGCACTATCGGCTGTGTATTCCCAGCGATGAAGCATTGATGGAGGAATCAATACTACATCCCCTGTTGCAAAAGGCTGTAATGTGTCGCCTGCCATTCGGTTACCCTGTCCATGAACGACATAATACAATTCCCACGCATCGTGTCGGTGGAGCTTGGCTTCGAGGCTCGGCTCCACACGTTGGTCGATGAAGAAAAACGAATGATTCTCCGCTTCGGGCAGTTCGTATGGTATGGCTGTATCTTCCATAAATAATTGCTTTAATTTATGCGATTGCAAATTTACAACAATTGTATAAAACAATAAAACAAATTCAAAACAATAAAGTGGCGTAACTTTGCAACTGGAAACAAGAAACATAACTTAAAAAAGTATTGATATGGAATTCTATGAAGTATTGGAGAAACGTCGCACATATCGTGACTACTCCGACCGTGAAGTAAGTGATGAAATCCTTAAAAGAGTAATCGGCACGGCATTCAAAGCCCCGACAAACGACCATCTGCGCCAGCTTGAATTCATCGTGGTGCGTGGGCGTGAGAATATTGCCAAAGTGATAGAGCCGCTTGCCAAAAACATGGAAGCATTCAAAAATTTGGTGCATGAAGTGGATGAATCGGGCGACAAGGATAAGATGGATATGTTCGCCGATGCCCTGCCCAAGCAACAGCGTATGCTGATGCAAAGCGGCCTGCTGATCCTGCCTTTCTTCCGTCAGAAACAAAGTCCGCTGCTGCGACCTGTGGAGCAAAGCTCGCTCAACTACTTTGCTTCGGCATGGTGCGCACTGGAAAATATGCTGCTCGCCGCTACTGCCGAAGGATTGGGAACCGTGTTCCACATTCCCGTTGCCGACGAAGCGGAAAGAATCAAGAAGATTGTCGGTGCCCCGGAAGACTATGAGTTCACCTGTCTGCTTACGATGGGCTATCCGGCAGAAAACGCCTTTCTGCCCAAACAAAAAGAAATCGACGTCGATGAGCGGATACATACGAATCTCTGGTAACGCGGCAACATGAAAGGACATATTCTGATATTGTCGGCAAATATCCTGTTCGGTGTCAGTATGCCGGTATTCAAATACCTGCTGACTTCGGACGTACCACCGGAAGCAATTACCATCATGCGGGCAATTTTCGCCTGCATGATGTTTTGGTTCGTGTCCCTCTTCATGCCAAAAGAAAAAGTCCTGCCGAAAGATTTGAGAACACTTTTCATCTGCGCCTTGTGCGGCGTGGGCATCAACCAATGGCTGTTTGTCGTAGGGTTAAAAAGTTCTTCGCCTGTCGATGCCTCCATTATCGCTACCGCAGTGCCTATTTTCGTGTTATTGCTGGCTGCCGCCGTCCTCAAAGAGCCTGTTACGGCAAAAAAGTCATTCGGCGTATTTCTTGGTGTAAGTGGAGGAGTGTTGCTCGTGTTCAGCTCCGCACATACTTCCGACGGAACCGCCAGCCTTTGGGGAGATACACTGATGCTGCTGAATCAGTTGATGTATTCCGTCTATCTGGTCTTGTCCAAACCTTTGTCCCGACGCTACTCGTCCGTGACAATGATGAAATGGATGTTTCTGTTCTCCACAATGGTACTCGCACCGTTCTGTCTCCCACACGTGCAGCACGTCCCCATTTTCCATCGGGAAACTTTCGACATGACGCAACTGTGCGCACTCTTTTATCTGCTGTTTGGAGCCACGTTTGTTGCGTTCATGCTTATCCCGATGGCATTGAAACACATCCGTCCCACTACGGTCAGCATGTACAATTATGTGCAGCCCATTGTTGCTTCCGTAATAGCCATTGCTGTCGGGCAGGACACCTTCTCGATACAAAAACTGTTGTCGGCGGCTTTGGTATTTGCCGGTGTTTACTTGGTGACGAAGAGTAAGAAAAAGGAAGAGATGAAAAATTTAATATTGCATAAGACATGATTATAAATACAGGAGGACGGACAGATACCGTCAACTATTACAGCGATTGGCTATTGAACCGATTCGAGGAGGGATATGTCTATTCGCGCAACCCACTGTTCCCGAATCATATTACAAAATATACGCTCGACCCGTCAGTAGTGGATTGCGTGGTGTTCTGCTCTAAAAACTACCGCCCAATTATGTCGGAACTTTATCGGATTACCGACCGTTTCAACATATTTTGCCACTATACCATCACGGCATACGGCAAAGACGTAGAACCGAACGTACCGGACATCGACCAAAGTATCGACACGCTTGTCGAACTCTCGGCTAAAGTCGGAAGCAAATGCGTTGCATGGCGTTACGATCCGGTACTGCTGACCGAAAAATATACAGTGGATTACCATCTGAAAATGTTCGATTACATGGCTTCACGCCTTGCACCGTATGTGAACTTCTGCGTATTCAGTTTCGTGGAAATGACAAGAGGCTCGCATACAATATGCCAGAACTGATTCCGCTGACCGATAGGGACAAGGAAAAGCTGGCAGAGGGAATGGGCGCAATCGCCCGGAAATACGGGCTACACCTGCAAACCTGCGGGACATCGGAGAATTACAGCCGATACGGAATATCCGTTTTTGGTTGTATGACTACCGCCAATCTGGGAAACGCGTTGGGCTGTCGGTTCAAGAATATGGCACACAAGGGAACCCGCATCGGATGCAGTTGTATGCCTACACGCGACATCGGAGCATACAACACGTGCTTGAACGGTTGCAGATATTGTTATGCCAACAAGAAACCGGAGCTGGCAGTGGAGAACCACAAACTCCATGATTCGACATCTTCGCTCTTGATAGGACACGTGAAACTTACCGATATTATCAAAGAAGGAAACCAAAAGAGCTTCATCATCTGAAACCATGTAATGGAAAAAATAATTGTAGCGGAAAAAACGGTCGAAAGCTATCTGACCAAATCCAAAATCGGTCAGTTTGCCATCAACCCTTATGTAGGCTGTCCCCATGCCTGCAAATATTGCTATGCGTCATTTATGAAACGCTTCACGGGACATTCAGAATCGTGGGGCGATTTCATCGACATTAAACGGGCAAGACATAAAATAAACGGCTCTCAAATAACTGGGAAAAATGTCTTTATGGGAACCGTGACGGATTGTTACAATCCGTATGAAGTAAAATACGGTATCACGCGTTCCATCTTGGAGCAATTGGTAAGTGTAGATTGCTATCTGCAAATTGCTACCAAAAACAAATTGATACTCCGTGATTTGGATTTACTCAAAAAGATGAAGCATCTAAGTGTGGCATTGTCCGTCAATACGCTGGATGAGAATTTCCGCCGGGACATGGATCGGGCGAGTACGGTGCGGGAGCGATTGGAAACACTTCGGACACTTCACGAGAACGGAATCTATACCATACTGTTCATGTCACCGATTTTTATAGGGGTCACGGACTGGAAAGCGATTATAGAAACCAGCCGTAGTTTTGTCAGTGAATATTGGTTCGAAGACCTGAACTTGCGCGGAGGCTATAAAAACGATATCATGCAATACGTTCAGGAACATTATCCTGATTCCTATCCACTATACGAGCGGATATATATACAAGGCGACAAAACGCCGCTGACGGAAATGGAAAACGAAATCATCGCCTACTGTCATGATAACGACATTTTATTCAGTGATTATTTTCATCACGAAGAGGTAATCCGAAATCCTCAGAATAAAATTTTGAGTAAAAATCATGAACTAACTTAAAGTTAGAAGCATCCCAATGAGATATATTCAGAAAATAGTTGCTTCGGGCTATTTGCTGATTACATTGTTAATCGGCTGCATTGCTTATATTTGGCATTCAGAATGGCAGGAAATAGAAAATTTGGAATCAGACAACCGACAGATTGACGAGTTACGGAAAGAAATAAACGATGTGCATATTCGACTTATAGAGTTTTCCCTATTAGGTGAAACGATATTGGAATGGGATGATGAAGATTTGGAACATTACCATACCCGACGTATGGCAATGGACAGTATGCTATGCCGTTTCAAAGTTACCTATCCGGCAGAGCGCATTGACAGTGTACGTCATCTTCTCGAAGATAAAGAACGACAGATGCACCAAATAGTGCAGGTGCTTGAACAACAACAAGCCATCAACAAAAAGATAAACCGTCAAGTACCCGTAATCGTACAGAAGAGTGCCCAAGAGCAACCTAAGAAACCGAAACGGAAAGGATTCTTGGGCATCTTTGGTAAAAAAGAAGAAGCAAAACCTACTATAACCACCACGATGCTCTGTTCCCTTAATCGGAACATGATAGCCGAACAACAAGCGCAAAGCCGCCGTCTTTCAGTACACGCTGACAGCCTTGCTGCACGGAATGCAGAACTTAACAGACAATTACAAGGCTTGATTCGCCAAATAGACAGGAAAGTACAAGCAGACTTACAGAAACGAGAAGCGGAAATAGCCGCCATGCGGGAACGGTCATTCTTTCAGATTGGCGGCTTGACAGGATTCGTTTTATTGCTGTTGGTCATTTCATATATAATCATCCATCGAAATGCCGTCCGCATCAAGCGATATAAACAGGAAACAACAGATTTAATCGGACAACTCCAAAAATCAGTTGAACAGAATGAGGCACTGATAGCCTCCCGCAAGAAAGCGGTGCATACCATCACCCATGAGCTGCGCACACCTTTAACCGCAATAATCGGTTATACCGCGTTAATGGAAAAAGTGAATGATGCGGATAAAAAAGAGCGATATGCCCGTAGTATCCGGCAATCTTCCGACCGTATGCGTGAAATGCTTAACACCCTGCTTGACTTTTTCCGTCTGGATAACGGCAAGGAGCAACCGAACATTTCTCCTTGCCGGATTTCGGCAATCACGCACATTCTTGAAACGGAGTTTATGCCAACCGCCATGAACAAGGGGCTGGCTCTTACCGTAACGAACCATAAGGATACCGTAGTCTTGACGGATAAGGAACGCATCCTGCAAATCGGAAACAACCTGCTGTCGAACGCCATCAAGTTCACGGAGAACGGTGGGGTTTCTCTGACAACGGGGTATGATAATGGTATGTTGAAACTTATCGTCGAAGATACAGGGACTGGTATGACCGAAAAAGAACAACAGCGTGTTTTCGATGCGTTTGAACGTTTGTCAAACGCTGCCGCAAAAGATGGTTTCGGGCTGGGACTATCCATCGTGCAACATATCATGGCAATGCTTGGCGGTACAATACGTTTGGATAGTGAAAAAGGCAAAGGTAGCCGTTTCACAGTGGAAATACCCATGCAGACAGCGGAAGAACTGCTGGAACAGTTCAATTCAAGTTACGTTCGTCACAATGAAGCATATCATGATGTAATTGCCATAGATAATGACGAAGTTCTGCTCCTGATGCTGAAAGAAATGTATGCGCATGAAGGAGTACATTGCGATACCTGCACTGACGCTGCGGAGCTGATGAAAATGATACGCCGGAAAGAATACAGTCTGTTGTTTACGGATTTGAATATGCCGGAAATCAACGGTTTCGAGCTGTTGGAATTGCTACGCACCTCCAATGTTGGCAATTCAAAGGCTATCCCGGTAGTCGTGACAACCGCTTCGGGCAGTTGCAGCAAGGAGGAACTTAT
>BLLV01000009.1 GCA_011959205.1 Bacteroidaceae bacterium | reverse complement strand
TCGGGTGGTACACGTTTCAAATGCTACCCGGGTCCCTTTTCAAGTGTTAGCTACATTCGTCATAGAAACGAATAATTAGTACGGCTATATCATTGTTGCCAGAACAGTCTATGGCTTCAATGAGTTTCCGGCGGATATTAGGCAGATTGAATCCCAAATAATATTCATGAGCCTGTTTCAAATATCCCATAAGAGAAGACAAAGAGAGTGTGTCATAATTACAGATTCCCTTTACTACAAAGTTCACAACTTCTAAAAATGTCCTTTCATCTACATTGTGCGCACGACATACCTCCCCGACAGATTTGTCTCCAAATCCCAAAGGTAGCCCAAACCGTCCCATTACAAGGATGAGCGAATTGTGTTTCTTGACAATATCCCGCATTTTTTCATTGGGTTTATATCCTATGTCATTATTACTCATAATACAGTTTTATCGAATTGTTTGATGCTGCAAAATTACTCATATAATATATAACTGACAATACTTAAAAAGCATGATAACAGCGTATCATGTAGTCCCAAAATACTAAAATGAGAGTATTGTTCACCCTGAGATTCCGGGGTAATTTTGCAGCCGGAAAAAATAAACAAATAAAAAATAGCAGATATGAAATTGAAAACAATTTTAGCAGTCGCTGTCGTGGCGTTCAGCTCGGCAGCGTGCAGCGACGATGAGAAACAACCGGCCGTAGCCGATATCGCCGGCAGTTACGAGGGTTACACACTGGCAGGTTGCGCCTATTTCCAGAACACCTGCACGGCCGGCGAAACCGTCGTCGTGACCGAAAACACCGACGGCACGGCCCGCGTGACCTTCACCTCCGACTCGTGGGGCGAGTTTACCATCCCCGGTGCGCAAATGAGCGAGAACGGCGGCACCTACACCCTCACGGGCAGCGGTCAGACAAAAATGGGTATGGGCGGCAACGTCTCTTCCTACGATTGCACATACACCGCAGTGATCCATTCACGCGAAAAGGCACAGATGCAGTTCAAGGTCGCCGGTGTCATGGGAGGCCTGACCCTCGACTTCACCACAGGGGAGGCTCCCGCCGACCTGCTGCTGGACGGGACATACAAAGGCTATACCGATGCCGACTGTACCTATTTTCAGGACCGCTACACCGACGATGAAAGCCTGAAGGTGACGGCCAACGGCGACGGAACCCTCGCGGTCCTCTTCGAATCGGCGGCGTGGGGCACATTCAAGGTCGACAAAGCCACCGTCAGGAAGAACGGCGACAATTATACGTTCACGGGCGAAGGGACGGTGTCGATGGGCATGGGAGACAACGTAAAGGACTATACCTTCACCATGACGGGAGAGAGCAACGCCGCAAAGGACGACTATTCCATCGCATTCAACGTACCTGCCGTAATGGGCGGACTTACCGTCACGCTGCTGCCGGGCAAGGCTCCCGCCACCGCAGAGTAATCACCTAATAAGAACAGAGATGTCAGTAAGCCATAAAATAACATCTATTCTGTTGGGAGTGATAGCCATGCTATCGCTCTCGGCTTGTAACGGCATATTGGAGGATATATATGACGCGCCCCGACCCGAAGATACCCGGACCTACGGTTTCATCGCCGTCGATGACAATACGCACACGGGCCGCATATACCTCGACGCGACGGACTACACCGAGTGGCACTACATCGACCTGCACGGCAAGTCGGTGACGACAGCCTCCGTGGATGCCGAGGCACCTGCGAACTGGGACTTTGCCATACACCGCTACGATGCCAAGACCAACGGCGGCGCCGTCACGGAAAGTGCGGCGGCCGGTTTCGGCATGCTGCCCGCCATAGGTTCCATTCCCGCAGAAGCATTTGTGACCGACAAGTGGACGACCGACAAGATAACGGTGGACATGTCGCAGATGATGGACGGTATCATCCGCTATGCCGAAGACTGGTATAACCCCTGTCTCTCCGGATGGCTCCATGTCGATACCTTGACCATGCCGCCCGTCTATACGCTCTCGGGGAAAATCTACCTGTTGCGCCTCCCGGACGGCACCTGTGCCGCGCTACGCCTGACGGACTTCATGAACGATGCCGCCGTCAAGGGATTCATGACCATCGACTACCTATACCCCGTACAGCCATGACAGGAAGAACGACGATATTTTTACTGCTCGGCCTGCTCCTTACGGTAGATGCAGCGGCACAGCGCAGTATATCCGGCACTGTGACCGACAACAGGCGCGAACCCTTGACGGGGGCGACAATTCTTGTGAAGGAAATTGCGGGACTCGGAGCGGTGACGGATGCCGAAGGACGCTATGAACTGCGGCTGCCCGACAAGAAAGAGTATACCCTGACGGCGACCTATATCGGTTATTTCGATGCCGCCCGGACCCTGACCGCCGACCACGGCGGCACATTGGATTTCCAGCTCAAGGAAAATCCGACGGTACTCGAACAAGTCGTGGTGACGGGAACCCGCACACCCAAACTGCTGAAGGACGTGCCCATCGTGACGCGGGTCATCACCGAATCGGACATCCGGCGCACGGACGCCACCAATATCGGGGACCTGTTGCAGACCGAACTGCCGGGCATCGAGTTTTCCTATTCGATGAACCAGCAGACCTCGCTCAACATGGCGGGCTTCGGCGGCAACTCGGTGCTGTTCCTCGTCGACGGGGAGCGTCTGGCGGGCGAAACGCTCGACAACGTGGATTACAGCCGTCTGAACATGGACAACGTGAAGCGCATCGAAATCGTGAAAGGGGCCGCGTCGTCACTCTACGGTTCGAATGCCGTGGGCGGCGTGGTGAACATCATCAGCCGCGAGTCGCAGGAGCCGTGGTCGGTGAATGTCAACGGACGCTACGGAGCGCACAACGAACAGCGCTACGGCGGCTCGGTGGGATTCAACCGGGGACGCTTCAACTCCATGACCAACGTGCAGTACACTTCAATCGATGCCATCAATCTTTCCAAAGGCACGGACAACACGCAGGTCGGCGATTACAGCACCATCTATGGACACTCCACGCTCAATGTCAAGGAGCGTCTGATATTCACCGCCGCGGAGGGACTGAAATTCACGGCGCGGGCAGGCTATTTCTTCCGTGAGCGCAACTCCTCGGAAAGCCTCCGGGACCGTTACCGCAGCTTCACGGGAGGGCTGAAAGGGAACTACACCGTCACGGACAAGGACGATCTGGAACTTTCGTACTCGTTCGACCAGTACGACAAGAGCGACTACCTCGTGGCCGGTGACCGCGACGTGCGCGATTACAGCAACGTGCAGCACACGCTCCGCACGCTCTACAACCATACCTTCGCATGCAGGCACATCCTGACCGCCGGCGGCGACTATATGCGCGATTACCTGATGTCGTACCAGTTCGAGGGCAACGGCAACCATACCCAGCATACGGCGGACGCCTTCGCCCAGTTCGACTGGAACCCGCACGAGAAATTCAATCTCATAGCCGGACTGCGCCTCGACTGGTTCTCGGAAACGAAACTCACGCACCTCTCCCCGAAACTGGGACTGATGTACAAGTTGGGCAGCTGCTCCCTGCGCGGTTCGTATGCCGGAGGCTTCCGGGCACCCACGCTCAAGGAGATGTATATGAACTTCTACATGGGCAACATCTTCATGATTTACGGCAATCCCGACCTGCGGCCTGAGTCGAGCCACAACTTCTCGCTCTCGGCCGAATATATGAAGGGACGGCACAACCTGACGGTCACTGGATTCTACAACATCGTCGATGACCGCATCACCACGGCGTGGAACCAAGCGCTGGGCGGACAGGTGTACACCAACATGTCGCGCCTGCAAGTGGCCGGAGTGGATGCCAACGCGTCGGGCCGATATCCCTGCGGCATATTATGGCGCCTGTCGTATGCCTACACCTACGAGCACATCAGAAAGGGCGAGCCGATGCTCTCCTCGACACGGCCGCATACGGCGACCGCCCGCATCGCATACGACAAGGACTGGAAGAATTACGGTCTGAGCGTGGCACTGTCGGGGCGTTACCTCTCGAAAGTGACCACCGACGTCTATACCGAAATCACCTCATACGAGAAAACAGAGAAGCAGACCTATCCGGGATACACGATATGGAAACTGAGCCTCTCGCAGCGGGTATGGCGGGGTGTGAACGTCACGCTCGCCGTGGACAACCTTTTCAACTACCGTCTCCGCTACTATTACAGCAACTCCCCGGCTACGACGGGAACCACCTGCTCGGCGGGACTGTCGCTTGACATAGAACAAATGTTTAAGAAAAAATAGAGAAACCGATATGAAACGAAAGATAATCCTTTGGGCGGGAATCGCCCTGCTCGTCGTCATGGCGGGCGTGGCGGTGTGGAACGTCTGGTTCTCCGCCACGCGCATCGCCTTTGTAAACTATCAGGTCATCACGCTCGGCCAGATCGCCAAATCCAATGACAACAGCCGCATCAGTCTCTCCGCGCTCAACGCGGAGGAACTGGACCGTCTCGGCAAGTACGATTTGGTGCTGATTAACGGCATGGGCCTGCGCATCACGGCTGACCAGCGCGCAGCCATACAGCGTGCTGCCGACAACGGGCTCACCGTCATCACGACGATGGCCACCAACCCGGACAATAATATCGTTTCGGCCGACTCCGCCACGGTTGCCACGATCAAAGGCTACCTCAGCGGCGGAGGGCGCCGCAATTACCGTAACATGCTTACCTTCATCCGCCGCAACATCGACGGCAAGACCTTCGACAGCGAAGAGCCCGACGCCCCGCTCGAACGGGAGCGGAAGCAGTTCTACCACATCGACCCGGCCAACCCCGAAGACGAGGAAACGGATTTCGGCAGCGTCGCCGAATACGAGGCCTTCCTGCGCAAGCACGGCCTGATGAAAGGGAACGCCTCGCACATTATCCTCACGGGGCAGATGGGAGAGCCGGAAGAACTGGTCGCCGCACTGGAAAAGACGGGCAACACCGTCTACTGCGTCCGCGACATGCAGGCGGCGGTGCGAAGCGGTCAGGCGGACTCGATACGCCCCTCGGCCGTCATCAACATGGCCCACGGACGCATGGGCGACTATATGGTTGACTATCTCACGAAGAAAAACATTCCGCTGTTCGCCCCCCTGAACGTCAACCGTCCGGTCGATGAGTGGGAGGACGACAAGATGGGAATGAACGGCGGCTTCCTGTCGCAAAGCATCGTCATGCCCGAAATCGACGGAGCCATACGCCCGTATGCGCTCTTCGGCCACCGTCTCGACGACGAGGGGCTGCAACAGGCATACGCCATCCCCGAACGTCTGGAAACATTCGTCGAGACCGTCAACCGCCACATCGGCCTGCAAAGCAAACCCAACAGCGAGAAGCGGGTGGCCATTTACTACTACAAAGGTCCCGGACAGAACGCGCTGACAGCGGCAGGCATGGAGGTCGCCCCGTCGCTCCACAACCTGCTGGTCAAAATGAAGCGAGAGGGCTACCGCGTCGAGAACCTGCCTGCATCGGCCGAGGAACTGGAGCGGCTCATCCAGCGTCAGGGAGCCGTGTTCAATGCCTATGCCAAAGGTGCCAAAGCCGAATTTCTGAAAAACGGCGCCCCCGAACTGATTTCGGCGCAGAAGTACGCCGAATGGACGGCCGCAGCGATACGGCCCGAACGTATGGCGGAGGTCAAGGCACTCGACGGCGAGTTCCCGGGCTCCTATATCTCTACCGGACAAGGCGAGCTGGCGCTGCCCCGTGTGGACTTGGGCAATGTCGTGCTGCTGCCGCAGCTGGCCGCGGGTGCGGGCGACGACGATTTCGCCATCGTGCACGGCACGAATGCCGCGCCGCCTCACGCTTATATCGCCTCCTACCTCTGGGCCCGGTACGGCTTCGGCGCCGACGTGATGATCCATTTCGGCACGCACGGCTCGCTGGAGTTCACGCCCCGCAAGCAGGCCGCATTGTGCGGCAACGACTGGCCCGACGCGCTGGTGGGCGCGATGCCGCACCTCTATGTCTACTCGATCGGTGACGTCGGCGAGGGAATGATCGCCAAACGCCGCTCGTATGCGACACTGCAATCGCACCTGACACCTCCGTTCATGGAGAGCGAAGTGCGGGGCATCTATAAGGAGCTGTGCGAAGCCGTCAGGCAGTACAACGACCTCCTCTATGCTGAAGGCAAACCCGATACGGAAAAGGCCGCGCTGAAAGTCAAACGCCTGACCGTGGAACTGGGCATCCACCGCGAACTGCGTCTGGACTCCCTGCTCACGACGCCTTACACCGAACAGGACATAGCACGTATCGAGACTTTCGCCGAGGAACTGGCCAACGAAAAGGTGACGGGAGAACTCTATACGATGGGCGAACCCTACTCCGCGGAGCGTATCCGCAGCAGCGTTTACGCCATGTCCGCCGAACCGATAGCCTACTCGCTGCTGGCACTGGACAAATGGCGCGGCAAGGCGACCCGTGAAACGGAAAAGCACAAGTCGCTCTTTACCCGCCGCTATCTGACCCCGGCACGCGAACTGGTCACCAGACTCCTGAACGGCTCCGAGCAAGTCTCCGACGCCTGGATATGCGCGGTGGCCGGCATTACACCTGAAGAGCTCGCCAAAGCGCGGGAGATCATCCGCTCGCTTAATGCCCCGCAGGACATGATGGCAAGAATGATGGCCATGCAGGGCTCCGGTGCGGCAATGAAGCATCCGGCGGGAGTCACAGCAGGAAAAGGAAGCGGCGCGAAACATCCGTCGTGGATTCCGAAAGTCGGCAAACGCCCCGAAAATGCCGGACACGTCAGCGACGGGAAGAGTGAGGAAAGAGTAGCGGCAATGCCGGCGATGAAGACGGGCATGAAGGAGTACACGAAGGAGGAAAAGGAGCTCGCCCGTGTGATTACGGAGATAGAGCGCATCATCCGCAACGTGGGGAACTACAAGTCGGCGCTGGAGCGGAGCCCCGAAGCAGAACTCGCATCGCTGCTCAATGCGATGGACGGAGGCTACACAGCACCCTCGCCGGGCGGCGACCCCATCGCCAATCTGAATACCGTACCTACGGGGCGCAACCTCTATGCCGTGAATGCCGAGGCCACGCCGAGCGAGGTCGCATGGGAACGGGGCAAGGAGCTGGCGGAAAACACCGTCAGGATGTATCGGGAACGGCACAACGACTCCATTCCCCGCAAGGTAAACTACACGCTCTGGAGCGGCGAGTTCGTCGAAACCGAAGGCGCCACCGTCGCACAGGTCCTCTATATGCTGGGCGTCGAGCCCGTCCGCGACGCATTCGGCAGGGTAACCGACATCCGTCTGATTCCTTCCGAACAACTCGGACGGCCGCGTATCGACGTGGTGGTGCAGACCAGCGGACAGTTGCGCGACATCGCCGCATCGCGTCTGTTCCTTATCTCGCGCGCCGTGGAGATGGCTGCCGCCGCAAAGGATGACAAGTATGAAAACTTCGTGGCGCAGAGCGTCGTCGATGCCGAACGCTCCCTTATCGAAAAGGGACTCTCGCCCAAAGAGGCCCGCGAGGTATCGACCTACCGCGTGTTCGGCGGCGTAAACGGCAACTACGGCACGGGTATCACCGGAATGGTGCAGAGCGGCGACCGTTGGGAAAACAGCACCGAAATTGCCGACATTTACATGCAAAATATGGGAGCGTACTACGGCAGCGAAAAGGCATGGGAACAGGTCCGGCAGTTCGCGCTGGAAGCGGCGCTCGGCAACACGGATGCCGTCGTACAGCCCCGCCAGAGCAATACATGGGGAGCGTTGAGCCTCGACCACGTTTACGAATTCATGGGAGGAATGAACCTCGCCGTGCGAAATGTCACGGGCAAGGAACCCGACGCATACATGAGCGACTACCGCAACCGCAACAACATGCGTATGCAGGAACTGAAAGAGGCCATCGGCGTGGAGAGCCGCACCACCATCTTCAACCCGGCATACATCCGCGAGAAGATGAAGGGCGGGTCGGGTGCCGCCGCCGGTTTCGCCGAAATCGTGCAGAACACCTACGGCTGGAACGTGATGAAACCAGATGTCATAAACAACGAACTGTGGGACGAGATATACGATGTATATGTGCAGGACAAGTTCGGATTGGGTGTGCAGGACTATTTCGAACGGCAGAACCCCGCCGCTCTGGAAGAGATGACGGCCGTCATGATGGAGACGGCTCGCAAAGGAATGTGGAATGCGTCGGCAGAGCAGTTGAAGGCCATCGCCGAACTCCACACCGGCTTGGTTGAGAAGTACAAACCTTCCTGCTCGGGATTCGTCTGCAACAATGCGAAGCTGCGCGAATTCATTGCATCGAAGACCGCGCCCGAGACGGCCGCCCAGTATGAGCGGAACATCCGCGACATCCGCGAGACCTCGCTCTCGGAAGACAGGAGCATGGTACTCAAACGAGAGGGGATGAACGCGTCCGACAAGACAAGGACGATAGTCAGCAACACGGCGGTGGCCGTTCTGGTGCTCGTGGCGATAACCGCGCTGGTCTGGACGGTGCGCCGGCGCCGCAAAAAGATGGAGGAATAATGGAAACCGTAGTATTGGTCATGATGATACTGGTCTGCTTCAATTACATCCTGAAGCAGACCTACCGGAAAAAATACGCGGTGGTATGCTCGGCGGTCGTTTGCGCGCTCTTTATTGGGTTGATGTGGCCCTATGCGGTCGAACAGTCGAAGTCGCAGATTGCCGGCTGGCTTTCCGACTCCGCACTGATGCTCGACGTGGCGGTAATCCTCACGCTGGAAGTCGCGGTACAGATGGCGTTCTGCGTCCTGTCTGCACATATCCGGACATCGGGCAAGGTGATACCGCTGACGCTATGGACATACCGCATCCTGAGGTGGTTTCCCGGCGTGCTCGTCTTCCCCGTACTGTTCAGTCTGCTGGTGTCGGTCATATTCGCCCTGCCCGGCACATCGTTCCGGCTTGTGGCGTGGTCGGCGGCAGCGGCGGTGCTTGTCGCCATACCGCTGGCGGTATACGGCGTTAAACGGCTGTTGCCCGAGAAAGAGATACGCCTCGAAGTGCTTTTCCTGTCCAACGCGCTCATCGCCATACTAGGAGTCGTCGCCACGGTGAACGGCCGTACAGCCGTCGCTGGAATCAGCGAAGTGGACCCGGCAGCTCTGGCGGGCGTGTGCGGACTTGCCGTACTCAGCCTTATCGGAGGCGTCCTACTGCACGGAATCAGATTAAAACGAATGTTTTCGACAGGCCGGGCGCAGAGCCGAACCTGTTCGGGCCATGCCAAGGCGGCAAAACCTGTATGTAAATGAAATGAATAATCAAAAACAGATAGAATTATGAACTACATCTCAGACATCCTCTACTGGATCTCGACAGGCCTGCTCGTGCCTGTCATCGTATTGCTTATCTTCTTTTTCGGACGGGCCCTGCTGCTGATAGGCGGTTTCTTCGGGCAATATATGGCCATCCGGCGCACAGCCGCCCTTCTGGGCAAGGAGCTGGACGGACTGAACAGGGACAATGTCGCGACACTCTCGGAGCGGCTGCCCAAGAAGAACCCCTCGCTCGTGGTAACCTATATGAAGCGGCTGCTTAAAGCCGACAGTGCGGCGATGCGGCAGCGCCTGCTCGCCGATTTCGAAATCGGGGCGGACAAGGACCTCGCAACCTCGAAGACTCTCGGCAAGATGGGACCTATGCTCGGACTGATGGGAACCCTGATCCCGATGGGACCCGCGCTGGTCGGCCTCTCGACGGGTGACATCGCCTCGATGGCCTACAATATGCAGGTGGCCTTCGCCACCACGGTGGTCGGCCTCTTCGCCGCAGCCATAGGATTCATCACGGGGCAGGTCAAGCAGCGCTGGTACCTGAAAGACATGACCGACCTTGAATTTGTCGCAGAACTGTTGAATGAAAAACGGACCGGGGCATGAGACGCAGACTATTGAAAAGGGAGGAGGACAACGACCCGATGAGCGTCGTGAGCAACCTCTTCGATGTGGCCATGGTGTTCGCCGTGGCGCTCATGGTGGCGCTCGTGAGCCGTTACAACATGACGGAGATGTTCAGCAAGGAGGACTTCACGATGGTGAAGAACCCCGGCAAAGAGAATATGGAGATTATAACCAAGGAGGGCGAAAAGATCAATCGCTACACCCCCTCCGAAGACCAAAATAAAAAGAACGATAAACGTGGTAAAAAAGTAGGTATCGCTTATGAATTGGAAAACGGAGAAATAATATATGTACCAGAAGAAGACGTAAAATAAGTAAAACTATCTGCAAGTGAAAAAAATCAATCATAGCAGACATCTTAAGGTGCAAATTACGATAGGCTATACATTAGTTACGTTATTGATGTGTGGTGTTATTTATATCTGGCATGAAGAATGGTACGATATTAAACAACGAGAAGAAGAATATCGTTACATAAACCATTTGAGGCAAGAGGTAAATAGTATTCACATGCAACTTATTGAGTTATCTCTATCAGAAGAAACGATGTTTATATGGAATGCGGCAGATGTAAACTCATATCGTTCCAAAAGATTGATATTGGATAATTTATTATGTAATTTGAAGACTGCTTATTTGACAGAACATATTGACACGGTACGGCATCTTTTTGAAGATAAGGAACGGCAGATATGCCAAATCGTGGAGGTGCTTGAACAGCAACAGACTCTCAATGAAAAGATAGCCCGTCAAGTGCCTGTAATCGTACAGAAAAGTGTGCAGGAACAACCCAAGAAGCCCAAACGAAAAGGCTTTTTGGGCTTCTTGGGCAAAAAAGAAGAAGCGAAACCTACCGTGACCACCACGATGCTACGCTCCCTCAATCGGAATATGATAGCCGAGCAACAGGCGCAAAACCGCCGTCTGTCAGAACATACCGATAGTCTTGCTGCACGAAATGCGGAACTTAACCGTCTGTTACAAGGTTTGATTTGCCAAATAGACGGGAAAGTACAAGCAGACTTACAGAAACGGGAAGCGGAAATAGCCACTATGCGGGAACGGTCGTTCTTTCAAATTGGCGGCTTGACAGGATTCGTTCTAATGCTATTGGTCATTTCTTATATCATCATCCATCGAAATATCAACCGTATCAAGCGATACAAACAAGAAACGACGGATTTAATCGGGCAACTGCAACAGTCTATTGAACAGAACGAGGTACTGATAGCCTCCCGCAAGAAAGCGGTACATACCATCACCCATGAACTGCGTACACCGCTGACAGCAATAATTGGTTATGCCGGGTTAATGCGGAAAAATTGCAATACGGATAAAACCGGGATGTATATTCAAAATATTCAGCAATCCTCTGAACGTATGCGCGAAATGCTCAACACCCTACTTGACTTCTTCCGTCTGGATAACGGCAAAGAGCAGCCGAATTTCTCTCCTTGCCGGATTTCGGCAATCACGCACATTCTGGAAACGGAGTTTATGCCAATCGCCATGAACAAGGGCTTGATTCTTACTGTGACGAACCGCACGGACGAAGTTGTAGTGACCGATAAGGAACGTGTCCTGCAAATCGGCAACAACCTGCTGTCAAACGCCATCAAGTTCACGGAGAACGGTGGCGTTTCTCTGACAACGGACTACAATAACGGTGTCCTGAAACTTATCGTCGAAGATACGGGCACAGGAATGACCGAGGAGGAACAGCAACGGGTGTTCGGCGCGTTTGAACGTCTGTCAAACGCTGCTGCAAAAGACGGCTTCGGACTGGGACTTTCCATCGTTCAGCGTATCGTGTCAATGCTCGGAGGCACGATACGGCTGGAGAGCGAGAAAGGCAAAGGCAGCCGTTTCACGGTGGAAATTCCCATACAGACAGCCGGGGAACAGCCGGAAAGAATAAATCAGATGCGGATTCATCATGACCGTACATTCCATGATGTCATTGCCATCGACAATGACGAGGTTCTTCTCCTGATGCTTAAAGAAATGTATGCACAGGAAGGCGTACACTGCGACACCTGCACCGATGCTGCGGAACTGATGGAAATGATACGCCGGAAAGAATACAGCCTGCTTCTGACGGATCTGAACATGCCGGAAATCAACGGCTTCGAGTTGTTGGAACTGCTGCGCACTTCCAACGTTGGCAATTCAAAGACTATCCCGGTAGTCGTGACAACCGCTTCGGGCAGTTGCAGCAAGGAGGAACTTAT
>BLLV01000008.1 GCA_011959205.1 Bacteroidaceae bacterium | reverse complement strand
TGTACAACAAACTGGAAGAATATGGATTGAAGTATAAATTTCAGCAACCATAGCCAATAATTCACCGAAACATGTAGATTCCAATTAGATTTATTTAGGTGAATACTATTCCTACTATGTTTTTAAAAAATCATATCTTTGCATTTAGTTTGAAAACGTATTTATAAAATGTCTATAGACAAATCAAATTTTAAGTTTCAATCTCATTATATTGGACTGTGGTCACGTATTGATGCTCCTGAAGAACAGCTTTCAGGTACTCTGTTTATAGACCAACAGAAGATATGGATTGAATTATGTTGTATTGATTCCGAACAAGGATTACCTGAGAATATTGGCTCTTTGAATGGATGCACTTATTCAATTGATGATACAGGTAAGGAATCAGCAGTAAATATATTTGTCGAGGGGCTGAGTTTTGTACGTTATTTCCATTCAGGAAGTGAACTAAACTTAATGCACTATACTTTTTCTGTAGATTGTATTTATATTTACGAAGGTGAATTACACAAAGATAAGATTGGCGCATTAACAATTAGGGCTACAATACTTGATAAATGGGCATCTCCTATTATGACCAATGCATACCATAACGAAGTTTTCAAGCAATTACCTTTGTCTCACCATGCTATATATTTTATTTCTCCTTCTCCATATACATTATTGCGGAGCAGTGATTTTTTTGTTGCAATAAAATTTCATTGCAAATATCAAATCGGAGGAATAAACCAAGGTATAGAACAATGTGCATTCTTGTATCTCAGTTCTCATAGGAAGTGTTCTTTTCTTGATTTCCAAACATATGTCAATCAATTTCATTATTTGTTCTTTCTACTAACCAATCGCATTCACCCAATAGATTATATGTATTGCGAAGATGGTTGCAATACTTTTGTCTATAAACCTAATGAGCAACAATTATGTAGATATATAGTATCTCATGATGATCCAGAGCCCGCCACTACATCTGATGATTTTTCAACCGAGGAGCTTCAATCAATTTTTCTCCAGTGGATTGAGCTCTACAATAAATATAGTGATGCAATCAATACATTCTTTGAAACCTTAACAAACATATATACTTCTCCTGCATCTCAGATTAAAAACTTTATATCTTCTATTGATGCTTTGACAAAAGGCATAAATGGCAATGCAGGAATAGTGCATCCTAATAGTAACCGAGCTAAAACATTAGAAGCTATATTCAATAGAAATGTGCTTACTCCTGATGAAAAAAATAGGTTAAAAGGATGGCTACTTCAGGTTAAGGGTACTGAATTAAAACCTCGATTTTCAAAAATGCTTGAACGGATATCTCAATATATTCCTGCTAATTTAGGTGCGGATTTTGTGGAAAAGATTGTTAATACCAAAAACAATATTACTCATCCATATATGAATGAAACTTTTTGCTTTAATTCTAACGAATATAGAAAGGTTTCATACGAACTAAATTATATAATTAGAGCATACTTACTTGTTTCAATAGGAGTCAAAGAGAGCATTATAACCAAACTCTTAGGAAAATAAATTTGTTAGAGAGTCTTGAGATGTTGCCTATTGATAACCGGAACATTTTTTGCTATTTGTTGTGAAAGCAATAGAACATTAAAGTATGCGAATGGGAATATGCTGTTGTTCCCATATTTTTATATAAGTACTTATATATCATAACTAAAAATAAATGAAGTACTATATATAAGAAAAATCATAGGTCAATTTCATGTCTTCCCGATTTTTATTGTTACTTTTGCATCAAGACGAGTGACATTGATAGCAACTTACAGCAAAGCGCAGAAATAGACACGGTTGCCAATTCGTTACCTCTATTTTATCCTTCCCTTCAAACCTCTTATAAATAAAGAGGTTATAAAAGTCTTCCAAAATTACAAAAAATCTCTGGAAAAGGCTAATAAAAAAGTGGAAAAGTCTTTTAGCATGGTTGCGTAATCCTTGCTCATCTTTAAAAAAACTGGGCAGTAGAAATTTAGTGGGGAGTAACAAAAAACTTCTTTGTCGCTCTCCATTAAATTTTTACGGCTCCATATTCTTTAAAAATTTTTGGGGATGGCTGTTTTGACTTACGGACATAAAAAAAGGAGCAACGCCTTGCTCCAATCTTTGTTAACCTTAAATCTAATACTATGAAAAACACAATGCAAAGGTACGGATAATTCGGAATTATGCAAGAGATTCTCTCGGTTTTATATTTCAAGATAATATTATTTAACATAAAACGGTATTCTGTTTACAGCTATTTGCAAAACAGAATACCGTTACTATAATCCATAAAGACTCTTTAATAAGCGTGCCCGTCTTGTTCCAGTTCTTCCGTGGTAATGGGCTTGCGGTCTATGGCACGCCAGGCATAAATAATATAGGCCAGTACGAAAGGTACCAGAATGGAAACGTATGCCATGGTGCGCAGGGTAAACTCGCTGGAGCAACTGTTAGCCAAAGTCAGTGAACTTTGTAAATCGGCAGTGGACGGGTAGTAAGCCGTATTATTATATCCTGCACAAAGCAATAAAGCTAAAACAGTGAGTACAACTCCGGAACCAGTAAACCAGATGCCATAGGTAGCAGTTTTGCTGAATACGGCTTTTCCAATACCCCAAAGAACACCGACGACTCCGATGAGGAACAATACCAGCAATAGAGGCATATCCATCAGGTTGAGGAAATACTTGTAAGGCTCCATGTAAATTTCCTTAGTATCGGGATTTACAGCGAAACCATCAACAGATAAAGTGCGGATCACGAAAGCCAGAAACAGGATAAGGAAAGGAATCGCATCAGTAATGAGCTGACGGCGACAACGGGGAATTAATTCTTTATCACGGATGTTATTGATAAAATAAAGATTACCCAAAAGGCGGGCCAGGAAGAGTACGGCAAATCCCAATACCAGGTTCCAAGGGTTGGTCAGCGCATCCAGTCCGTGCCATCCGTTGGCCCAGCTGCTGATGACAGGCATTAGCTCATTGCTCATGTTCCCTTTATTGACCAGAAAATTGGATCCGGTAAAGAATGTGGCTACCGCACCTCCCAGCAATAAAGGTCCTACAATGCCGTTTATAACCAGAAACCATTGGTAAGTACGTTTTCCAAGCAGATTGCCCAGTTTGGACTGGAACTCGTATGAAACAGCCTGCAATACGAAACTGAAAAGGATAATCATCCATAACCAGTAGGCACCGCCGAAGCTTGTACTGTAGAACAGGGGGAAGGAGGCGAAGAAAGCGCCACCGAAAGTGACCAGGGTGGTAAAAGTAAATTCCCATTTGCGTCCTGTGGAGTTTACCAGCAAGGCACGTTCTTCGTCATTGCGCCCCAGTGTGAACAGTAAGGAATTACCGCCTTGTACAAAGAGTAGGAATACCAACAGGGCTCCCAGTAATGATACCAGAAACCACCAATAATTTTGTAGAAATATATAGTCCATAATGTTCTAAATTAAAGATTGAGAATTGAATGTTGAAAAATAGAATTGAAGAAATCTTAATTCTCAATTCTTAATTCCCTCAGGTCCTTTCTTGATGGCCTTCAGCATGATACCTATTTCTGCAAAGAGCAGAACGGTAAACAATAGAAGGAAGATAAAGAAAGTAAGTTGTACGGAACCTGTCTGCAATTTGGAGATGGCTGCCCCTACAGGCAACATATCCTGTATAGCCCACGGCTGGCGCCCCACTTCGGCTACCACCCAGCCTGCTTGACTACCGATGTAGGCCAGCGGAATAGTCCACAAAGCCACCCGTTGCAACCATTGCATATCGGCCAGCTTCTCTTTTTTCGATACAATCAGTACTATAATAAAGAACAGGATAAAATAACCTCCCAGTCCCACCATGATGCGGAATGACCAAAAAGTAAGTCCTACATTAGGAACCAGTTGGGCGGGGTCTTTGATATATCCGTAACCAAAATATTTCACATTTTCGTCCAGTGTCTTGTGGGCTGCAGCGGCGCTTGTTTCGTCACCTGCCTTGTGTGCTTTGCGGAATGCATCCAAAGCGGTAATGGCAGTCTGTCCGCGTTTAATCTTCTCTTCGGCCGATAAAGCGGTTGTACCGTCGGGCATCTGATACCCACCTTCCAACAGATTGTTGATACCCGGTACATAGCCGTCTATGTCGTGAGTGGCAAGAATAGAAAGCATTTTGGGTATTTTCAAATCGCCTGCAATGGTGAAGGGTACTCCGTTTCCACCATCATGCAATCCTTCGGCGGCAGCCATTTTCATGGGTTGCACTTTGGCTACCTGTACTCCCGAAATATCACCTGTCCATGCAGTGACGAGTGAGGCGAACAGACCTACGGCGGCAGCGACTTTGATGCTGTTCAGGGCAAACTCCTTCTGACGATTGCGCAACAAGTACCAGCAACTTATTCCTACTACAAAGACAGCTCCCAGTATCCAACTGCTTAGCACTGTATGGAAAAATTTGGCGACAGCCATGGGGGAAAGGGCGACAGCTGCGAAGTCCACCATTTCATTTCTCACTGTTTCAGGGTTGAATGCCATCCCTACGGGATATTGCATCCAGGCATTGGCGACTAAAATCCACCAAGCAGAGATCGTTGCTCCCAGTCCGGTGAGCCAGGTGGATGCCAGATGGAAACGCTTGCTCACTTTGTTCCAGCCGAAGAACATGACAGCAATGAAAGTGGCTTCCATAAAAAATGCCAGGATTCCTTCGATAGCCAGCGGGGCTCCGAAGATATCGCCCACAAACCAGGAATAGTTACTCCAGTTGGTTCCGAACTCGAATTCCAAAATCAGGCCGGTAGCGACACCTACGGCGAAATTAATACCGAACAGTTTCATCCAGAATTTGGCTGTGTTCTTCCAGAATTCCTTACCTGTTGTCACATAGAAGGTTTCCATGAGTCCCATTATCACAGCTAGTCCCAAAGTGAGAGGTACGAAAAGCCAGTGATACATGGCTGTCAGAGCAAATTGCGCTCTTGACCAGTCAATTAACGAAGTGTCAATGTTTTCAAACATAACTTTCTGATTTATTTAAATGTTTATGGATTTGCCCGTTCTATTAACTCTTCACCTACATACTGTTGTTTTTCCTCCGTTGTCTTCCCGCTAAGGAATGAGGGGAAGAAGAAAAGTTTCAGAATAAAGAACATGATGAACAGTTTGATAAGAATAATCGCCCAAAGAGTGCGTCCCAAGGTCATCTCGCGAAAGCCGTCGCGATAGAACAACCAGATGCGTGTCAACAAAGAATTACTCATAAATTTATCTTAAAGTTGTAATAATTACAAAGAAAAATACTTTATCGGTAAAAAGCAAGCTTTTATCTATGGAAATCTTCCGCAAATCTATATTTATTGCTAAAAAATCACAGCTCTCTACTTTTGCATTAACAAATTAAACAGTAAAAAGGATGAAACAACGAGTAGCATATTTCGTAATGATTTGGGATGCAGTCATTTTGGTTCCCGTCCAAGAGGCTAAAAAGTGGATGCTGGATGAGCTGCCCTCTTTCCCTATCTGTCGTTCTCCTGACTTCGTCACTATAAAAACCGCTATTTTATAATTGCCTAACAAATAGAAT
>BLLV01000007.1 GCA_011959205.1 Bacteroidaceae bacterium | reverse complement strand
TTCAAACTCTCTCGTGATTCAGTTTACGGTATTCTGCAATTCCATCAGATCAACCACGAGAAGAACGAACGGTTCGTCCGATTCCTAAAAGTGGAGTTTGGCAGGGTTATGGTTGTTCACAAATAATCTAATTTATCGCTATCCATTAATTATTCAAAAATTAATCTCTGCTGTAGGCAATCTGCATGATTACATTACAGAGTTTTGCCAGCAAATTAATAATAACTTCATTCCGTGTTTCCGTTTAACAGTATAACCAAAGAAGCTGGTCTGTCGGAGTAGAGTCTGGAACGCAAGAACATTTTCAGTCCTTCCATCAGGATTGCTCTTATGGTACTGAAATGAGCCCTTTTTCCAAAAGTGTATTTTATAAAGAATGCACCCCAAAAGTCAAACAAAAAACTTTGGGGGTGCACTTCAGTTTCAGACACCCTCCGTTTTTATTTCGTCTCTAATTAACCTTATTCTACTTCAGGAGTTATCAGTTTATACCCCTTTCCATGAATATTGATAATTTCGATAGAATCATCTTCTTTCAAGTGTTTACGCAACTTAGTGATATACACGTCCATGCTTCGTGCATTGAAATAGTTATCATCAATCCAGATTGTCTTCAATGCGAAGTCACGCTGCAAAATCTCATTGGCATGTGCACAAAGCAAGCCCAACAGTTCAGATTCTTTCGTTGTCAGCTTGGTCTGTTTGCCATCAATAGCCAAAATTTGCTTCTGAGTATCGAAAGTAAAACGACCGATCTTGTAGATATTACTCTCCTTATTTCTCTTACCACGTACACGACGTAAGATAGCTTCGATACGGAAAGTCAGTTCTTCCATGCTGAACGGTTTGGTGATATAATCATCCGCGCCAATCTTGAAACCTTCCAGAATATCCTCTTTCAATGTTTTAGCAGTCAGGAAGATAATAGGAATTTCAGCATTAGCCTGACGAATTTCCTGTGCCAAAGTAAAGCCGTCTTTCTTCGGCATCATCACATCCAATACACATAAGTCGTATTTATTCTTAAGGAAAGCCTTATAGCCTGCCTCACCATCCGGGCAAAGTTCGGCCGAGTAGCCTTTTGCCTGCAAATATTCTCTCAATAGCATGCCAAGATTCTCATCATCTTCGCACAATAAGATACGCAATTTCTCGTCCATATTATTCATTTTTTAATAAAGGTAATACAATTATAAATTTAGTTCCTACATTCAATTCACTCTCGGCACGTATAGTCCCTTTATGATCTTGAATTATTTTTTTCACGTATGCCAGTCCCAAACCAAAGCCTTTCACATCATGCAGGTTACCGGTATGCACACGATAGAATTTATCAAATATCTTCTTCAGGTTTTCTTTCTTAATACCTATTCCATTATCTTGGATAGAGATATAAAGCTTACCCGATTCATTCCAAGTACGTATATTCAACAACAATTCACCGTCCTGTTTTTTATATTTCACTGCATTGTCCAGCAAATTAAAAATAACATTCGTAAAATGCATCTCATCTACAAATATATCCGGATTTACCGCATCCAGATCTGAAGTGATTTTACCATTGTATTTCTCTACTTTCAACGTAAAAGTATTGACCACGCCGGCTATCAAATCATTTGCATTCACCTCTTTCATCTTCAGCGTTGCCTTTTGCTTTTCGAACATGGACATCTGCAACACCTTTTCTACCTGAAAGCGCAAACGTTTCGTCTCATCATTTATCACTCCGGATATATGCTGGAACATAGCAGGAGATTTTCCCACTGCCGGATCCTTTAACATCTGAGCTGCCAGCGAGATGGTAGAGATAGGTGTCTTGAATTCATGTGTCATGTTGTTGATGAAATCATTCTTTATCTCGGTCAACTTCTTCTGACGGAAGATGATATAGATGGTAAAGATAAACGTCACAAGCAATACGAACGTGAAGATCAGCGACGGGATCATAAATTTAACAGAACTGAAGATATAACTGTTCAACGTAGGGAAGTGAATATTTACTGTCGCCATACGCGCAGGAGGATCATTTTTAAATAAAACCTGCGGATAAGTATTTTCACTACCCTCTGTGGTATAATCCGGACAATGGTAAACTTCCGTTCCGTCACGGTCTGTCACCGTGAAGTGATAAGGAATATCAATTCCATTATTCAGCAATTCTGTTTTCAAGAACAAATCCAACTGCTTAAAGTTGATCCTTTTGTTCAACGGTTTGTCACTAGCTGTATACAAAATGTTATAGACCACTTCGTCCAGCAATGCACGCTGGTACACATATCTGTCTTTAATTATCTCCTGCAAGGCTCTTGAAGTCTGCGGAATGTTCTTACCGGTCGAAATAATCGCTTTAGGTATATTAGAAGGCCGGTTCGCACTGAACCTCATCTTCAATTCAAAAGTAGAATAACCATTCAACCCGTCGGAAGTTATGGAGTACCCATGCGTATGCGCCACCACATCACCGCTTCCCTCTCCTTCCTTTTTTCCGGATTGTTCCCTGGATAACTGCGCTGCTTTTTCTGTGGCAACCGCATCATCCTCAAGGTACTTTTTAGTTTCCACCAACTCTATATTTCGACACGCCTGGACTAAACTGCGCTGAACAGACTCATCAAATTGTCCTTTACGCATTTTCACCATTTCTTCTATATAGCTTACCTGCAAATACAATAAACTAAGAAACGATAGTCCCATTACAATACCTAATACCCAAATAGTAGACTTTTTCATGTCAGCAAAATTAAAAGCGTTAAATCTTATTCCATAACAGATTAACCAAATTTAAACGGCTATTCTCTATAATTAACCGAAAAAGTCATTTAAGCTAAGATTCTGACTATTATAACAAATTTAACGCCGGTTGGTTTGCAAAAATAATAAAAAATTAAGTTCAAAACCAAATAACAAACCTAAAAGTTTAAGTTCCCTTAAATAAAAAGAGGTACATTTTTAACAAAACGCACCTCTTCTAAGTATGAAATCTTACACTTTATCAATCATCTTTATTTTCTTTAGCTTCAAATTCCTTCATCAGTTTATCTTGTACATCTGTCGGAACCAACTCATAGCTGGCAAACTTCATAATAAACGAAGCGCGACCACCTGTCAAGGAGCTCAAAGAGGTGGAATAAGAAGACATCTCTTTCAGAGGTACTTTCGCAACCAGTTTTTCATAGCCACTTTCACTGCTCATACCCATAATCATACCACGACGGCCTTGCAAATCACTCATTACATCGCCCATCTTATCACTGGGAACAAAAACTTCCACATCATAAATCGGCTCCAGAATCTTAGGTCCGGCATTTTTAAACGCTTCACTAAACGCATTACGTCCTGCAAGCATAAAGGAGATTTCATTTGAATCTACCGGATGCATCTTACCGTCATAAACAATTACTCGTACATCACGTGCGTATGAACCTGTCAACGGACCTTGTTCCATCCGGCTCATAATTCCTTTCAAGATGGCAGGCATAAAACGGGCATCAATAGATCCTCCCACTATACTGTTAATAAAGACTAATTTACCGCCCCATTCCAAAGGTATTTCCTCGGTACCCTTCACATTTATCTTGAATTCCTGGCCGTTAAACTTATACGTTTCGGGTACAGGCATTCCCTCGTAATAAGGTTCAACAATAAGATGGACTTCACCAAACTGTCCCGCACCGCCTGATTGTTTCTTGTGACGATAATCGGAACGGGCTGCTTTAGTGATTGTTTCACGATAAGGAATCTTAGGTTCTTCGAACTTAATCTGCAATTTCTCGTTATTCTCCAAACGCCATTTCAAGGTACGGAGATGGAACTCACCCTGTCCGTGTACAATAGTCTGCTTCAATTCCTTGGATTGCTCTACTTCCCAAGTAGGATCTTCCTCACGCATACGGTTCAATATAACCATCATCTTCTCTACATCAGCCTCGTTTACCGGCTTGATGGCACGTGAGTATTTAGCATTAGGATATTTAATGAAGTTGAACCGGCTTTCACAGTCCTTGCCGTTCAAGGTATTCCCGGTCTTTACATCTTTCAATTTTACAGTACAACCAATATCACCGGCTACCAGTTCCTGCACCGGAATACGATTAGCTCCTGCACAAACAAAAAGCTGTGCCATACGCTCTTTAGAGCCACGATCAGCATTAACCAAATCATCACCTTCATGTACTTTACCGCTCATCACTTTAAAGTACTGTACACCACCAATATGGGGTTCGACAGCAGTCTTAAAGAAATAAAGAGAAGTAGGTCCATTAGCATCGGGAGGCACGGGAACACCACGCGTATTGTGAACCACCGGCATATCCGACACGAATGGAACAACATTTCCTAAGAATTCCATCAGACGACGGACACCCATATCTTTGCCTGCACATACACAGAAAACAGGGAACATACCGCGTGCGGCCAATCCCTTACGGATGCCTTCACGCATTTCATCTTCGGTCAACGATTCCGATTCAAAGAATTTCTCCATCAATGTCTCATCATTTTCAGCAGCAGCCTCTACCAAAGCCTTATGCATCTCCAATGCCTTTTCTTTTTCGGAATCAGGAATTTCTTCAATGGTAGGAGCACCTCCTTCAGGACCCCATGAATATTTCTTCATCAACAGCACGTCAATAAG
Organism: Bacteroidaceae bacterium; assembly: GCA_011959205.1. Classification (GTDB taxonomy): domain Bacteria; phylum Bacteroidota; class Bacteroidia; order Bacteroidales; family Bacteroidaceae; genus Phocaeicola. Next base: position 101,361 of record BLLV01000007.1, on the reverse strand, counting down.
TTCATGAAAATTAGGACCTGTTTCAAGAGGATATTGCACGGGAACTACCTTGGAACCATAAATGCTACGCAATTGTTCGAGCACATTGTCATAATCACATTTCTCATTATCGAGCTGATTCACCAAAAAGATAACCGGTTTGCCTAGTTTTTCTGTATAACGGAAGTGGTTCTGAGTGCCTACTTCGGGACCATATTGCCCGTTCAGTAACAAAATAGCAGTATCGGTTACATTCAGCGCGGTTATGGCAGCTCCTACGAAGTCATCACTACCCGGACAGTCAATTATATTTAGCTTTTTTCCATTCCACTCTACATGATAAACGGTAGAGAACACTGAATAACCATATTCTTGCTCTACCGGAAAATAATCACTAACCGTGTTTTTGGCAGTAATTCTGCCACGACGTTTTATAATACCACTCTCAAAGAGCAAAGACTCTGTGAGGGTGGTTTTACCTGAGCCATCATTGCCAAGAAGTGCAATGTTTTTAATTTCGTTAGTCTGATATACTTTCATGATATCTAAGGTTTAATTATTAACAAACGGATATGTGTTTCATATCTCCTAAAAATATGGAGCGCAAATTAGAAAATAAAAAGAAAAAAAGCAACTCAATGAATAGTGTTACTAAACTATGTTTTACGACAGAAATTCTATTTTGTCACTATTTTTTCGTAGCTTTGCTGAAAAATAAATGATTATGGCAGGTATTTATCTACATATTCCCTTTTGCAAAAAACGATGTATCTACTGCGACTTTTTCTCCACAATGCGTGGCGAACAGAAAGCAACATACATCCGTACTTTATGCCGCGAATTAGCCGATCGAAAAAACTACTTGGAAGGCGAGCATATAGAAACGATATATCTGGGGGGGGGGTACTCCCTCACAATTGGCAAAAGAAGACTTCGAGGCAATCTTTTCTCATATTTATAAAGTGTACAAAGTAATCCCTGATGCTGAAATCACTTTGGAGGCTAATCCTGACGACTTAACACCGGAATATATTTCTATGTTACATACCTTTCCATTTAACCGGATCAGTATAGGATTCCAAACTTTTCAAGACTCCATTCTGAAACTGCTTCAACGCCGCCACACAGCCGAACAAGCCATCCGTGCTTTCCAAAACTGTCGGGCTGCCGGTTTTCAAAATATCAATATTGACTTGATGTACGGGCTGCCCGGAGAAACGCTTGCTTCGTGGAAAGAAGATTTAGAACAAGCACTCTCTCTGCACCCGGAACATATTTCCGCTTATCATCTTATTTATGAAGAAGGAACCATCCTGTGGCAACTTCGTGAACAGCATAAAGTAGAAGAAGTTGATGAAGATCTGAGTGTTTCCTTATTCGACACACTGATTGGCTACCTCACAGCTGCCGGATACGACCATTATGAAATATCCAATTTCTGCCTGCCTGGTTTTCACTCTTTGCACAACTCCAGTTATTGGACAGAAAAGAAATACTTGGGCTGTGGTCCTTCTGCACATTCATACAATGGTGTTTCACGCCAATGGAATGTGGCTTCACTCGATAAATACATAAAAGGAATTTCAAACGGAACTTCTGTTTCCGAAGTGGAAGAGCTTAACCTGTACACCCGTTACAATGATTTTATCATTACCCGCATCCGCACCCGATGGGGAATACCATTATCTACACTTCGGGAAGCATACGGAGAAAAATTATACACATATTGTCTGCACATGGCAGCCCCCCATTTGCAACAGGGAGCACTGGAATTCGCTTCTGGTGTTTTAAAGCTTACCCGAAGCGGCATATTTATTTCAGATGGCATCATAAGCGACATGCTTTGGGTGGAGTAACATAGGATATTCAGCAAATAATAAAAAAGATTGCAAGAAATATAGCATATGAGATGAGGTTAAGCCATCATCTTCATATGCTATCTTACTTTTTTAAAGACATTTACTGAATGTCCCTGCATAATCTGTGGTAAAAGACAGTTTAACTTTGGGAAAATATAAATTATTCCATTGTCCTATCTCTTCAACAGACCGATTTTTAAGTTCAGCTTAAAATAATAGACTCCATTCTCACGTTCCAGATATCCGTATTTATCTTTTTCAGTAGAACTTTTCTCAAACCGGGAATTAGCAAACAGGAAATCGGCAAAAGTCTGACGGTCGGCCTTCTGATAACAAAGTACCTCTCCATTACCATCTACAAACAGAAAGCCGGAAATGGCAGAATCTATTCCGTCAAAGATCTTGGCAGGACGCATCCCCAAAGCCAATGCCATAAGGAACTGCTTCATCTTATATTCATAATAACGATGCTTATGGATCAATTCATCCTTTATTTTCAACGGATTGATTTGCTTGATCGTTTCTGTCAGATCACTAACTTTGGATATGCCATCCAAATGCATGGCACGCAACATCTCGCCCAACATACGGGGAAAATGAAGATCTATCATGCAAAGATTACTGCGGAACACCTTATCAGCCACATCATTATATTTCAAGGCTCCTCCCAAACGTTCTATCATCAGCATACGCCCTGCCACATCATCTTCCTCACCAAAAGCATTAATTTTGTTTACGGTAGGAGTAGCAAATCTGACACCTGTCTGCTCGAACTTCAAATTGGCGGCACGACCTCCATCCAACAACGGGAACATAGCCCCCAAACGGGAACGAACGCAAAAACCTACCAACGGAGCCTCGATACTATAAAAAGCAATATAGAAATCAGTACGGTCATCCGTCTTTGCTTCCAAATCATAAATAGCAACTTCATCCAAAAATTCTTCCACGCCGTCGGGAGACATCACATCGTTCTCGCGGCTCTCTTTGACAGCAGCAAAAACCAACTCTGCCACAGTTGCAAAATCCTCACGAGCTACCTGCTTATCCATCTTTTCCCCACAAATATGTACGGTCGCCTCATTCTCCAGAATATAGTGGCGTGTTCCGTCATGTTCCTCACGCTGCACCATCGCTACAGGAAGCTTTTGCGCTTCATTCCTTTTCACATCAGGCGTACCCGCATACACATATCCGTCCGCCAACAAGCGGAAAAAGGCGTAAAGCTCGCCCCATTCTCTTTTTGTCACTTCAAATGCCATATCTTTTTTCTTTTTACTATCGCCAACTATTTTTTCACGGCTGCAAATTTACATAAAAATCGCCGGATTTCATTTGCTCGCCAAGACGAATATGAATTTCTCTCGGAATTTGTTCTGCACAGACGGCAATAAAGTATTTCAGGATATCCAGCTTAGCAAACACTAACCAAAATAAAAAGCCGCTTGCTACGGAACCAACTAATCAATTTTCTCTCAGTTTCCTTATTACAAAAGAATATCTTATCTTTGGACATTTTTAATATTATACGGGAAAATACATGAAGAAAAATATTCTATCCGACAGTTATTATAAAACCAGATATATGGACTATGCAGGAGTTTGCACGTTACACTCTGTGTAAAGAAATATCCGGTCAAAACAAACCGAAGCAAATTTAGTACCCAAGATAAAAAACAGATAACCATGGAACAACAACCCATTCTGAACACACATAATAAAGAAGAAGATAAATGTATGCACACCACGGAGCATGTGGTAAACAGAACAATGATCAACCTTTTCGGGTGCAGACGGGCAGTATCCGCCCACATAGAACGTAAAAAGAGCAAGCTGGACTTTGCTTTAAAAGAATGTCCCGATGAAACATATATTGCAAAAATAGAAAATACCGTAAACGAAATATTACGGAGTAATTTACCCGTCACCATGGAATTCATCTCTCAAGAGGAAGCCATAGGACATTTCGACATGAAACGTTTGCCCGAAAATGTTTCGGAAACCGTGCGGGTTGTAAAAGTAGGTGAATATGATGAATGCCTCTGCATAGGACAACATGTGGAAAACACGTCCCAGATAGGTACATTCAAGATTATAAGTCACGACTACAAAGATGGTATCTTCCGTATGCGGTTCAAACTCATATAAAACCGAACAAATTAATCTTTTTATCTTTACTTTCAAAATAAAACAAATACTTAATTTCAAACCCATTATTATGAAAAAAAACAGCAAAAGCCTAGGATGGAAAAAAACAGCAGTGGTTACACTAGCTATTCCACTAACCTTAGGAGCTACCCCTGTATGGGCCACTCCTCACACACCTGTTGCTTACGAAACAGTACAAACCCATTCTAAAATTATCGGCGTAAGGCAAATCAATCCCACAACAGTGGAGATATTGTTCTCGAATAACCAACGACTAGCCATGGATTTCTATGGGGAAAATATATTCCGCTTGTTCCAAGATAACTCCGGTGGTATCATCAGAGATCCTGAAGCCACGCCGGAAGCACGAATACTGGTTGATAATCCACGCATACCTCTGTCAACACTGAATGTGGAAGATGTGGACGGGGCCATCACCATCAGTACCACAAAAGTAAAAGTCCAGTTAGATAAGAATACCTCTCTACTGAAAGTCATCAATCTGGATACACAATCCATAGTACTGGAAGAAAGCAAACCAATACTCTTCGAAAAAGACAAAGTCACAATAACCTTGAAAGAAAATCCGAAAGAATACTTCTATGGAGGAGGAGTACAAAACGGAAGATTCTCACATAAAGGAAAAGCAATCGCTATCGAAAACCAGAATAGCTGGACAGATGGCGGAGTGGCCTCTCCTACTCCTTTTTACTGGTCTACCAACGGATATGGTATATTATGGCATACTTTCAAAAAAGGGAAATATGACTTTGGAGCAGAAGAACAAGGAAACGTAAAGTTGTCCCACGAAACAGATTACCTAGACTTGTTTTGTATGATCAGCAATACTCCCACCGCTTTGCTGAACGACTTCTACCAACTGACCGGCAACCCCGTCCTGTTACCCAAATTCGGTTTTTATCAAGGACACCTGAATGCTTACAACCGCGATTATTGGAAAGAGGACGAGAAAGGAATCTTATTTGAAGATGGAAAACGCTATAAGGAAAGCCAAAAAGATAATGGCGGAATCAAAGAATCCTTGAACGGTGAAAAGAACAACTATCAATTCTCGGCCCGTGCCGTAATAGACCGTTATAAAAATCATGACATGCCTTTTGGCTGGCTGCTGCCCAATGACGGATACGGAGCCGGATATGGACAAACGGAAACACTGGATGGAAACATACAGAACCTGAAAGAATTAGGTGACTATGCCCGCCGCAACGGAGTGGAGATAGGTTTGTGGACACAATCCGACTTACATCCCAAACCTGGTGTAAGTGCATTGCTGCAACGTGATATCGTAAAAGAAGTGAGAGACGCCGGCGTACGTGTGCTGAAAACAGATGTGGCATGGGTAGGAGCCGGATATTCTTTCGGCCTGAATGGTGTGGCAGATGTAGGACAAATCATGCCTTATTACGGCAATAATGCCAGACCGTTTATCATCTCTTTGGACGGATGGGCTGGTACCCAACGCTATGCCGGTATATGGAGTGGCGACCAAACAGGAGGCGAATGGGAATACATCCGTTTCCATATCCCAACTTATATTGGAGCAGGATTGTCCGGCCAGCCGAACATCACTTCGGATATGGACGGCATATTTGGTGGGAAGAACGCAGCGGTAAACATACGTGACTTCCAATGGAAGACCTTCACCCCAATGGAATTGAACATGGACGGTTGGGGAGCAAACGAAAAATATCCGCATGCCTTGGGTGAGCCCGCAACTTCCATCAACCGCTGGTACCTGAAATTGAAATCAGAACTGATGCCATACGCATACAGTTTTGCCAAAGAAGCTGTAGACGGGCTGCCCATGATCAGAGCCATGTTCCTTGAATTCCCCAACGAATACACCCAAGGAACCGCTACCAAATACCAATATATGTATGGAACCGACTTCCTGGTAGCTCCTATCTATCAAAATACAAAAGCCGATGCAGAAGGAAATGATATTCGAAACGGAATCTACCTGCCTGAAGGAGAATGGATAGATTATTTCTCCGGAGAGAAATATGAAGGAGGACGCATCCTCAATAATTTTGATGCTCCTTTATGGAAACTTCCTCTTTTCGTGAAGAATGGAGCAATCATCCCCATGACCAATCCCAACAATAATGTTTCCGAAATAAACCAAAGATTGCGCATTTACGAAATGTATCCTGACAAACATACAATGACTGTGGAATATGACGATGATGGAACCAGCGAGGACTACAAAAGCGGAAAAGGAGTAACGACCTTTATCGAATCGAATGTAACCTCCAAGAACGATGTCTTGATCACCGTACACCGCACTCAAGGCAACTTCGACGGCTTTGTGAAGGAGAAAGCAACTGAATTCCGCATCAACGTAACTCAAAAACCGAAAAGTATTTCCGCCAAAATAGGAAAAAATAAAGTGAAACTGACGGAAGCCCATTCGATGGAACAATTCTTAAATGGAGAAAATATATTCTATTATAATGCAGCACCTAACCTGAACAGATTTGCGACCAAAGGAAGCGAATTTGAAAAAGTGGAAATAACCAAGAATCCTCAGTTATTGATAAAACTAGCTGAAACAGATGTCACAGCCAATCAAATTGACATGACCATCAAAGGTTTCCGATTCGCTCCCACCGATACATATCGTATCACCTCAGGTCCTCTGGCAGCCCCACAAGCGGAAATAACAGCCGACAACACGGAAGCCTACACGCTGAAACCTACTTGGAATAAAACAGCCCATGCCGACTTCTATGAAATAGAGTTGAACGGAATGCTTTATACTACCATCAAGGATACCGAATTGCTGTTTGACGGACTACAGGCTGAAACAACCTATACGTTCAAAATTCGTGCTGCAAACAAAGACGGATATTCAGAATGGAATGAATTCAAGGCAACCACCAAGTCCAATCCACTGGAATTTGCCATCCGCGGAATCAAAGGTGAGGTAACCGCCGCTTGTCAGGAAGGTTTCGAAATAGAACGTTTGTTTGACTTTGCCGAACTAGGAGACACATGGCATACCAAATACAGAGCCAATGCTTTACCTTTTGATATGATTATAGATTTGAAGACCATCAACCAACTGGACAAATTCCATTACCTGCCCCGTCAGAATGCCGGAAACGGAACTTTATTAAAAGGCAATGTATTCTACAGCCTGGACAAAGAACATTGGACAGAAGCCGGTGCTTTTGAATGGGAACGCAACGGCGAAGTGAAAGTCTTCACCTTTACGGAACATCCTACTGCACGTTACATCAAACTTGCCGTAACAGACGGAGTGGGCAACTATGGTTCCGGACGCGAAATTTATGTATTCAAAATGCCGGGAACGGAAAGCTATCTGCCGGGAGATATCAATAACGATGGCAAAATAGACAATAATGACCTGACCTCTTATACCAATTATACCGGTTTAAGAAAAGGAGATTCCGATTTTGAAGGTTATATCAGTATTGGCGACGTCAATAAAAACGATTTAATAGACGCTTACGACATCTCTGTAGTCGCTACTCAATTGGAAAATGGAATAGATGAAAACAGTGCCTCATCGGAAATAGCCGGAAAGTTGGAAATCAGTACCCCGAAGCGTAATTATAACAAAGATGAAGTAATAGAAATACGCGTAAAAGGTATTGACCTGAAAGAAGTCAACGCACTGAGTTTTGCCTTGCCATACAACCAGCAGGAGTATGAATTTATAGGTGTTCAGCCCATCCATATCAACGACATGGAAAACCTTACTTATGACAGACTACACAGTAATGGTGAAAAAGGGCTTTATCCCACATTTGTTAATTTAGGCAGTAAAAAGCTCCTGAATGGGACAGGTGATTTGTTCATTCTCAAGTTCAAGGCTAAACAGAAAGTGACTTTCGGCTTAAAGATAAAAGACGGGATATTAGTAAATCAAAAACTGAACTCTGTCAAATTCTGAATAAAAGAATAATCACGATACATATAAACGCAAAGTTTATATTCCTTTATTCGTAATAGTGATAGATGTTCTTGATTTATGGTGTATACGCAATTTATATAATAATGTAAGCAAACGGGGCTGTCCGAAAAATCGGACAGCCCCGTTTTATGTTATGCGGGTAAGATCTATAATCTTACATGCGAAAGATTTAAATCTTATGCCCGAAAGATCTATAATCTTGCATCTTCATCCTTTAAGACAAATACCATTGGTACATTCTGTGTACCCCTTCTTCTATATCAATCTTATGCTGCCAGCCCAGCCGGTGCAATTTGCTTACATCCGTCAGCTTACGCATAGTACCGTCCGGTTTCGTAGCGTCAAAAGTCAGTTTACCTTGATAGCCCACTTCCTTGACAATCTTGTCCGCCAGTTGGGCAATGGTAACTTCTTTTCCCGTACCGATATTGATGTGACAGTTTCGGATCTCCTTGGAACCGGCAGCGTATGTATCCTTAAAGTCCACATGCTCCATGATATAGACACTGGCATCAGCCATCTCCTCACTCCATAAGAACTCACGCAACGGCTTGCCTGTACCCCACAAAATCACTTCCTGGCCGGTAATACCATATTTTTTCAGAATGGCAAGGATTTCCTCATCCGTATGCGAGCCGTCTATTCCCTCTACGGGACGAAGATTCATATCTTTACGCACCGCATCCCAGTTCCCTTCGTTCAAGCATTTCCCCAAATGAATCTTCCGAATCATGGCTGGTAACACATGGCTGTTCTCCAAATGGAAATTATCATGGGGGCCGTAAAGGTTCGTGGGCATCACGGCTATGTAATTGGTTCCATATTGCAAGTTAAAGCTTTCGCACATCTTTAACCCGGCAATCTTCGCGATAGCGTATGGTTCATTGGTATATTCCAAGGGAGAAGTCAGCAATACATCCTCCTTCATGGGTTGCTCCGCATCACGAGGATAAATGCAAGTGCTTCCCAAAAACAGGAGTTTCTTTACATTATGGCGGAAGCTCTCTCCTATCACATTCTGCTGAATCTGCAGATTCTGATAAATAAAATCGGCCCGGTAAAGACTGTTCGCCATGATGCCGCCCACATGTGCCGCTGCCAGAATGACATACTGGGGCTGCTCTTCATCAAAGAACTTCTTCACAGCCTGCCCGTCCAGCAAATCCAGTTCTTTGTGAGAACGGCCTACCAGATTGGCATACCCTTTTTGTTGCAAATTATTCCATATAGCAGACCCCACCAGCCCATGGTGGCCTGCTACATATATCTTGACTGCTTTTTCCATTATTCCGCTATCTGAGCCTTCAAATACAGTTTCTTCACGAACTTCATATCATGCTTTACCATGATTTTCACCAATTCGGGGAAAGAAGTCTTACGAGGATTCCAACCTAATAAGGTTTTAGCTTTAGTGGGATCACCCAACAACTGCTCCACTTCGGCGGGACGGAAATACTTAGGATCCACCGCAACCAGTTCCTTGCCTGTCGCCACATCGACACCTCTTTCGTCCACCCCTTTGCCTTCCCAGCGCAATTCAATGCCCACTTCCTTGAAAGCCAAGGTACAGAACTCGCGCACTGTATGATACTCACCGGTCGCAATAACAAAATCTTCGGGAGTATCATGCTGAAGAATCATCCACATGCACTCCACATAGTCTTTGGCATATCCCCAGTCGCGCAAGGAATCCAGATTTCCCAGATACAGCTTGTCCTGATATCCCTGGGCTATACGTGCGGCGGCCAGCGTAATCTTGCGTGTCACAAAGTTCTCACCGCGGCGTTCGCTCTCATGGTTGAACAGGATGCCGTTCACGGCAAACATACCGTAACTTTCACGATAGTTTTTGGTAATCCAGAAACCATACTGCTTGGCCACCCCATACGGAGAACGGGGATAAAAGGGAGTCGTTTCCTTCTGAGGCACTTCCTGCACCAGTCCGAACAATTCGGAAGTCGACGCCTGATAAATCTTGGTCTTCTTTTCCAGCCCCAGGATACGAACCGCTTCCAACATACGCAGTGTACCTACCGCATCTGCTTCAGCGGTATACTCAGGCACATCGAAACTCACTTTCACATGGCTCTGTGCAGCCAGATTATAGATTTCATCGGGCTGCACAGCCTGAATGATACGTATCAGCGAACTGCTGTCGGTCATATCTCCCCAATGCAGATTCACCAGGCGGGTCTTTTGCATATCCCGAACCCATTCGTCCAGATAAAGATGTTCGATACGACCGGTATTGAATGAAGAAGAACGGCGCAAAATACCATGAACCTCATACCCCTTTTCAATCAAAAACTCCGCCAGAAATGAACCGTCCTGACCTGTAATACCTGAAATTAAAGCAACTTTTTTCATTTCGTTTATTGTATAGTTGTTTTTAGTCATTCAGAAAAGTTACTCCACCGAGAATTCTTTAATACGCTGCTCCTCACTCAAACGGCAGATCAGCAATGTGTTATTCTTTTCAGCAACGATATATCCGTCCAATCCCTGCACCACCACCTTCTTTTCCTGTGTAGTGTGAATGACGCAATTACGGGTTTCATACAACTTTATATTCTCACCTATCTGTGTATTATTATGGGCATCTTTCGGCAAATTCTCGTGCAACGATCCCCAAGTCCCCAAATCACTCCAGCCAAAGCTGGCAGGAAGAACAAAAATCTCATCCGCCTTCTCCATAATGGCATAATCCACCGAAATATTCTCGCACAAAGGGAAATTCTGGTTAATCATCTCCTGCTCCTTATCCGTATAATAATAAGGAAGCAGACGCTCGAACACTTTCGAGATGGCAGGCTGATATACACGCAAGGCATTCACCACCGTATTTACATTCCATACAAAGATACCGGCGTTCCAGAAAAAGTTATTTTTTTGAATATAGCGTCGGGCTGTTTCCAGATCAGGTTTTTCCTTAAAAGAATAGACTCGGTAAATTTCCTTATTGGCGGTAGAAGGCACAGTCAGGTCAGCCTCAATGTAGCCATATCCTGTTTCAGGACGGGTAGGCTTCATACCTAGTGTAAGAATGGCATCCGAGTCAGCCGTAAACTTCATCGCAGACCCGATCACGCGCTGAAACTCCGCAATATTCATCACAATATGGTCACTAGGAGTCACCACTATATTGGCTTTAGGGTTACGGGCTTTTATCTTCCAGCTGACGTATGCTATGCAGGGAGCCGTATTGCGACGGCAAGGCTCACGTAGAATATGGTCATCTGCTATATCGGGCAGCTGCTCCTTTACAGTGTCCGCATACTTCTCTGATGTCACCACCCAAATATTTTCCGGAGGACAGATCCCTTGGAAACGGTCAGCCGTAAGTTGGATCAATGTACGGCCGCAACCTAGTACATCAATAAATTGCTTAGGATAATCAGGAGTACTCATCGGCCAGAAACGGCTTCCAACACCTCCGGCCATTATAACGAGGTGATTATTCTTGATGTTCATAATGATTCATTTTTTACGTTGTATGTCTGCAAAGATAAGTATTATTTTTTAAAAAAGTATTGCGTTTTGATTTATATGTTCTATATTTGCATACGACTAATTTTTTTATCATGAAACAACCTACTGAAAACTCTGATATAATCAAACTAGTAGCAATAGCAGGTGATTTTATGCTATTGAACCTCTCTATGACACTTGTGTTTCTCTTCCTAAAAGGAATTGATTCGCAAACCATAGCTTCTATTTCATTGAGAGCTTATCTGTTAACATCTAATTTGTGCTATATACCTTGTATTTCCATATTCGGAGTTATATTGCACAACCGTATTGTGCGGTCAGAACAAATTGTGGGGCGTTTATTAGGGACCATCAGCCTTCATGTGGTCATATTCCTAACTGTACTAGCCATCATAAAAGTAGATAACATTTCACGTATCTACCTTTTCCTTTTCTATCTCTCATTTATCCCGATGATTATAGGATGGCGGTTGACGCTACGTTTCATTGTAAAAATGTATCGTCGTAGCGGTCGTAACCTGCACGCTACCGTACTGATAGGTGATGGAGACAATATGGTGGAACTATATCATACACTGAACGATTTTACTTACGGCTACAAAGTATCCGGAGTATTTTACGACCATGACAGCGGAGAATATCCAAAAGGAATACCTTTCAAGGGAAATGTAAACCAAGTATTTGAATGGTTATCGCATAACACAGTGCATGAACTCTATTGCGGTCTTCCATCCAGCCGGAAAGATGACATTTTAGCCATAATGAATTATTGTGAGAATAACCTGATCCGTTTCTATAGCGTACCTCACGTACGCAATTATATAAAGCGTCAGTTGCAATTGGAATTACTGGGTGAAGTTCCTGTATTATCCATCCGTACCGAACCGTTGCAGAATCCGGTCAACAGACTGGTAAAACGGGGTTTCGATTTGGCATGTTCCTCATTGTTCCTGCTTACCATTTTTCCATTCCTATACATCATTGTAGGTCTTATCATTAAAATGACATCACCTGGTCCCATTTTCTTCAAACAGGAAAGAAACGGAGAAAACGGAAAAATATTTAAATGCTATAAGTTCCGTTCCATGAAAGTAAACGCCTTGTCCGATTCATTGCAGGCCACCAAAAATGATCCTCGCAAGACCAAATTCGGCAATTTTCTGCGAAAAAGCAATCTGGACGAAATGCCGCAGTTCATTAATGTGTTCAAGGGAGAAATGTCTATTGTAGGACCGCGTCCTCACATGCTGAAACATACAGAGGAATATTCTCAACTGATTAACAAATACATGATGCGCCACCTTGTCAAACCGGGAATCACCGGATGGGCACAAGTCACCGGCTATCGTGGAGAGACCAAAGAACTCTCCCAAATGGAAGGCAGAGTAAGAAGAGATCTGTGGTATATTGAAAACTGGACTTTTCTGCTTGACATCCGCATTATGATAAAAACAGTAACCAACATGTTTCAGGGCGAGAAAAACGCCTACTAATCCAATCGCAAGGACATCTAAAAAAATAAAAAGATATGAAAGGTATTGTATTAGCCGGAGGTTCGGGCACGCGCCTCTATCCTATTACCAAAGGAGTATCCAAACAGTTGCTCCCTGTCTTCGACAAACCTATGATTTATTATCCTATATCGGTACTTATGTTGGCCGGCATACGGGAAATACTCATTATCTCCACTCCATACGACTTACCGAGCTTCAAAAGACTGTTAGGAGACGGAAGCGATTTCGGAGTACGCTTTGAATATGCGGAACAGCCTTCGCCCGACGGACTGGCTCAGGCCTTCATCATCGGCGAGAAATTCATCGGGAATGATTCCGTCTGCCTTGTACTGGGTGATAACATATTCCATGGCAATGGCCTGTCCGCCATGCTGAAAGAATCCGTACGCGCTGCCGAAGAGGATAAGAAAGCAACGGTATTCGGCTACTGGGTCAGTGATCCTGAAAGATATGGCGTGGCGGAATTTGACAAAGAAGGCAACTGTCTATCTATTGAAGAAAAACCCACACAGCCTAAGTCCAACTATGCCGTGGTGGGGCTCTATTTCTACCCCAACAAGGTGGTGGAAGTAGCCAAGAATATCAAACCTTCGGCACGGGGGGAACTGGAAATCACCACCGTAAACCAGCAATTCCTTCAGGATAAGGAACTGAAAGTACAAACATTGGGCAGAGGTTTCGCATGGCTGGATACCGGTACTCACGACTCGCTGGCCGAGGCAAGTACATACATCGAAGTTATTGAAAAACGTCAGGGGCTGAAAGTAGCTTGCCTTGAGGGCATAGCTTTGAGAAAAGGCTGGATTACTCCGGAAAAGATGCAGGAACTGGCCCAGCCGATGCTTAAAAACCAATACGGACAATATTTACTAAAAGTTATAAAAGAACTGGGATTAGAATAATGAAAGTTATAGAAACAGCAATAGACGGGGTTTTCATTTTGGAACCCCGTATTTTTAATGATGCAAGAGGGTATTTTTTTGAAAGTTTCTCAGGACGTGAATTTGAAGAAAAGGTATGCAAGACTACATTTGTACAGGACAATGAGAGTTTCTCCACTTACGGCGTATTACGTGGCCTGCATTTCCAGAAACCTCCCTTCACACAAAGCAAACTGGTGCGTGTAATCAAGGGAGCAGTATTGGATGTGGCTGTAGATATCCGGAAAGGTTCTCCTACTTTTGGAAAGCATGTGACTGTAGAATTGACCGGAGAGAATCACCGGCAGTTTTTTATCCCCCGCGGATTTGCCCACGGATTTGCGGTATTAAGCGACGAAGTGTTGTTCCAATACAAATGTGACCATTATTATGCTCCACAAAGCGAAGGAGGAATTGCATGGGATGACCCTGATCTAGGCATAGACTGGCAACTTCCAGCTGACAAGGTTATCTTGTCCGACAAGGACAAGAAACATCCGCGGCTGAAGGAGTATCACACTGATTTCGACTTTAATCAAAACCTATACTAAAAACAGAATTTCTGAAATATACCGCATTTTTACTACATCTTTGTTCGGGATATTTCCCTTGTCGAGATTATCAAATCGTATTTTGGGGGAGAATACCCAAAGATATAAAATCAGCCAACTAATTTATACTCAAAGCATTGTAAATTAGTTGGCTGACTTTATATCGTTTACTGCAAATCCCCCCTTTATAGTGCCCTTCTAGGCTTGATATCCAGTTTTACGGGTTTCAACATATTCTCTGGACTTAGAATCGTATCCAACTCTTCCTTATTCAAGATATCATGTTCCAAAACCAGTTCATAAACACTTCGACCTGTTTCCAACGCTTCTTTTGCAATCTTTGTAGAGTTTTTATAACCTATAATCGGATTCAATGCGGTTACTACTCCAATACTGTTATGTACTTCAATCTTACAGCGTTCCGCATTAGCAGTAATGCCTTCTACACAACGTGTACGCAGGGTTTCAAAACCATTGATCATCAAATCCACAGATTCAAAGCAACATTGTGTCATCACCGGTTCCATAGCATTCAATTCCATCTGAGCAGCTTCACCAGACATGGTTACACATAATTCATTGCCTATCACCTTATAGCAAATCTGGTTCATCACCTCAGGAATTACCGGATTCACCTTACCCGGCATAATAGAAGAGCCCGGTTGCATAGCAGGAAGATTAAATTCCCCTAAACCACAACGTGGCCCACTAGCCAACAAACGTAAATCATTGCAGATTTTATTTACTTTTACAGCCACTCTTTTCAAAGCTGAAGCATAACCTACTAAGCAAGATGTGTCTGAAGTCGCTCCCACTAGGTCTGCCGACAACTTGAAGTCAAAGCCTGTAATTTCACACAATGCTTCCACACATTTCTCTGCATATCCCGGTTCCGCACAAATTCCCGTACCAATAGCGGTAGCACCCATATTTACTGTCAAGAAATCTGCTGCTGCTTCATTCAAATGACGAATTTCATCTTTCAATATACTTGCAAAACCATTGAATGTTTGACCTAAAGTCATCGGCACTGCATCTTCCAACTGAGTACGCCCCATCTTGATAATATGCGCAAACTCTTCCCCTTTTCTATGGAATGCGCCAATCAACGATTCCAAATAAGGCAAGAAACGAAGATGAGAATAATACATACCGATATGGATTGCGGTAGGATAAGCATCATTCGTTGATTGTGAGCAGTTCACATGATCATTTGGGGAACAATATTGATATTCGCCACGTTTGTGCCCCATAATCTCTAACGCACGGTTGGCTATGACTTCATTGGCGTTCATATTAGTAGAAGTACCGGCACCTCCTTGAATCATATCTACCGGGAATTGATCGTGATGTTCACCGTTTAATATTTCCTGGCAAGCCAATATGATAGCATCTTTCTGTTCTTTAGTCAGCAAACCTAACTCATAGTTAGCTATTGCAGCCGCCATTTTAGTAATGGAAAGTCCATTGATAAACAACGGATATTCATTTAGATGGAATTTACTGATCGGGAAATTTTCTATACCTCTAAGAGTCTGTACACCATACAATGCACTAGCTGGAATTTCACGTGCACCAATTAAATCACTCTCTACTCGGGTTTCTTCTGTAAGTTTTCTTTCCATGATAAAGTTATTTTTCAAATTGGTTATTCCTCATTTTATTTAGCAAAGGTATAAACTAACATTTTGATATCAAAATATATTATGATATAATTTTAAAATATTACCTATCGCCCATTTCTACAACAAGACCCCAAACAAAACTGACATTATGAAAGTTTCATAGATTAACAAAGTCTTATACACTTTGGAGCTAATTAAAAAAAAACGGATATAAAAAAAGCGTTCTAAACGAACGCCTTTATTCCATTTTTTCACTGAAATACTCCTATTTCACTTTAATTCTATCAAACCCTTCACCAAATACACCAATTACGGCACTTTGTGATACAAATGCATTCGGGTCGATATCTTTTATTAAACGAAAGATAGTGGTAGATTCACGCTTCTTTGCCAGCACAAACATCATTTTCACACCGGTTCCAGTGTAACAGCCCACTCCGTCAATAAATGTCACTCCTCGATGAAGGTCTTTATTGATACGATGGCCTATTTCCTCATGCTTTTTCGAAATAATAAAGAATTGCACTGACTGGCGAGCACTATTGACCACCTGATCCAATACAAAACTAGAAACAAACAGAACAACATATCCATATACCACTTTTTCCAAATCATGCAACACAAAATAACTGGAAGAAATAATAATCAGATCACCCATCAAAATCACCCTGCCCAAAGTAATATCCCGATATTTGTTCACTATAGCAGCAATGATATCAGTCCCCCCAGTACTGCCATTAGCAGAAAAAGCGACCCCGATACCACCTCCACAAAAGAAAGCACCTAATATACAGGCCATAAAAGGCTGGTCGTGAATCAGAGAAAGGTCAGCCGTAAGCCGCTGTATAATGGGAAGGATGGAACTCAAAACACATACGGCATACACAGTCTTTACACTGAATTTCCACCCCATAATAATCAAAGACAAAACCAACAATACGCCATTAATAGCCATGTACGTATATTGCACAGGCAAGCCGGTACCCCAATAAACAATAGAAGCGATACCAGGTACTGCTCCCGAAGGAAGGTCATTAGGCAACAGAAAAACAGTCCAACCAATAGCATACATTAACAAACCAAGAGCTATCATCATATAGTCTCTAAATTCTCTGATAATTCGCTGTTTACGTGTAGTTATAAAAACGGAACTCATGTTTTTTTACTTTTTAAATCATAATTGTGTGCAAAAATACAAAAAGATTAAATCACTTATCTTTAAAAGGTGATATTTTTCTCCGGCAAACCTATGTTTTTATAATATGGCACATAATCCTAACCAGACAGTTATTGCAATTCATCTTCCATAGCCTAAAAATCTACTGGACCACAGCCTCACTGTCTTTGAGCAATTGCAATCTTGATTCAGTCAAGTCCTTACCCTAACTAAATAAAAAACTGTCCCCCGACTCACGTCGGAGAACAGCCACAACACAAACACAAAATAAAACACGACAAAACTACTATGCAATTTCTTAACCTGCTCTATGTTTTGAGTAACATAACTACCACCTGTCAGGTATTCACATATCCAAGAGGGGTTTCAGGTTTATTTGCATCTATAAAACGCCATACTAGCGTCCTTTGTTCATCGGTCTTTCCAAAAATATCTTAATTTCTATTGAATGCCTCTTTCTCTTAGCTTCAACTGCCAGTTCCAGGCTGAACGCAAAGTATCTTCCAAATTAGCTTCCGCTTTCCATCCCAATTCTTTATTAGCAAAATCCGGATTAGCCCATACTTTTTCAATATCCCCTGTACGGCGGCCCACAATTTGATAATTCAGTTTCACACCGGTAGCTTTTTCAAATGTTCTGATCAATTCCAAAACAGAAACCCCATTACCGGTACCAATATTAAAGACTTCCACCTTTTCCTTTTGCTTGTTATTTAAGATACGGTCCATTGCGATAACATGAGCTTTCGCTAAATCCACTACATATATATAGTCACGGATGCAAGAACCGTCCGGTGTATCATAATCATCTCCAAATACACTCAGTTTCTCACGGATACCCATGGCTGTCTGAGTAACATATGGCAACAGGTTTTGAGGAACTCCATTAGGCAATTCACCGATTAATGCAGTGGGGTGTGCGCCAATCGGATTAAAATAACGCAACATAATAGCATTAATAGAAGATCCCGAAGCAACCGTATCACGAATAATCTCTTCATTGATCTGTTTTGTATTGCCATATGGCGATTCAGCCTTCTTAATCGGAGCCTCTTCCGTTACAGGAAGAATATCGGGCTGACCATATACTGTACATGAAGATGAGAAAATAATACCTTCCACTCCGTGCTTTGGCATCAACTCCAGCAAATTTATCAATGACACCAAGTTATTGCGATAATATAACAACGGTTTTTGTACCGATTCACCTACAGCTTTGCTGGCTGCAAAATGAATAATACCCTTTATTCCCGGATATTTAGTAAACAGTTTGTCCATACCGTCAAAATCCAAACAATCCAATTTTTCAAATGCAGGACGAATTCCTGAAACCTCTTCAATATTATCTACCACATCGGCGCTTGAGTTGGACAAATTGTCCACAATCACTACGTCGTAACCGCTATTTTGCAGTTCTACTACCGTATGAGAACCTATGTAGCCGGTTCCTCCTGTTACTAAAATTCTTTCTTTCATAATACTTATATTCTGTCGTTTTTTAATAGGTTCAAAACAACTTTGACGGATAAATTCCTTTTCGTATCATATCATTGATGCGAAGCAGAACTTGTATCTTGTCATCATGTGATACCAGCCCCATCCATCTAGCAGGTGTTTCAATCACTTTCACCTTGTCTCCGCCAGCAATACGTTCATTCATAAAAGCCGGGATAGAATAATGAGCTTTCATATCCATTCCGTTCTCATCTATAAATTTATCGAACGCTTTCTTCATTTCACCGAACACCTGCGGAGTAAAGCCCCACATATTCATTGAAACCAAGCTGTTGTCATCCAAAGCCACCCATTTATGCAATTCATTAGGATACATCGGATTCCCACTTATCCGTTCCACTCCTACACGGTCTGTAACAGACAACAGATATCCCTTTTCATCCACTTCACAAATACCACGGGTAACCCCTCCGCTTTCCGCCAATACATTTCTCAGCCTGTAGCAAATATTGAAACTATGGTAGTCAGCTTCTCTCAACATCACCAAATTATTATATAACAATTCAAAACTTTCTCTTTGGTAAAAGTTCACAGCATTTATCACACCGAACGGAGAATCAATCAATTCTTCTCCCATCAAAACAGCTCTTACCGAACCATACAATGCTTTACGCTTCGGATTACGTTTTCTTTCAGGAATTGTTTCCACATCCTGATAAACATACTCCACTTCCACCACATGCTCGTACTTACCTGAAACCAACTTTTTGAATTCTTGTTCAAAATGTCTGCTTATGACAAATACGATCTTATTAAATCCTACTCTTACGGCATCATATATGGAAAAATCTAATATAGTTTCGCCATTAGGACCTATTCCCTCCAGCTGTTTCAACCCACCATATTTATTTCCCATAGTGGCCGCGAGTACAATCAAGGTCATAGCCATTTAATCTCTCTATTAATTCTAATGCAAAAGTAAGCATAAAATTTGAATTTACAGACAAGAACAAACGATTTCTTTCTAATAAAAAAGTCCGAAGCAATGCTCCGGACTTCTAAATCAACTTATTTTAACAACAAGATGATATACTATTCTATTCCAAACAGAACGCCCAAACCTTTGTCTACGCCTGAAAATCCCATGAATGCCATTGCCAGCAGGCCGGCAGTAACCAGCGCGATAGCCATTCCCTGCATTCCTTTCGGAATATTCACCAGACTCAGCTGTTCACGGATACCGGCAAACAGCACCATTGCCAAAGCGAAGCCAAGAGCCGTCGAGAAAGCATAAACCACACCGGTCAGCAAATCAAAATCTTTCTGAATTACCAATATAGCCACACCCAAGATACAGCAGTTTGTGGTAATCAACGGAAGGAACACTCCCAATGCCTGATAAAGGGCGGGAGAAACTTTCTTCAGGATGATTTCCACCATTTGCACCAATGCCGCAATGACCAAGATAAATGCGATAGTCTGCAAATACTCCAGTCCGAAAGCATCGAGCACGAACTTCTGGATAAGATAGGTAACAATGGTAGCGATGGTAAGCACGAATGCAACAGCCGCTCCCATACCCGTAGCTGTTTCAACTTTCTTGGATACACCGAGGAACGGACAGATGCCCAAGAATTGTGACAACACAATGTTGTTCACAAATATAGCGGTGATAAATATCAATATATATTCCATATTCTTACTTTTTACGGGTTATGCTTTCTTCAGTTTATTCACAATCGCAATGAGGTAACCCAAAGCGATGAAGGCTCCCGGTGCGAGAACGAAAATCAACATTCCGTATTGCTCCGACAGAATGGCGATATCAAACAACTTGCCTGTGCCAAGGAACTCACGTACACCACCAAGGACAGTCAGTGCAAGAGTAAATCCGAGTCCCATACCCAGCCCGTCAAAGAATGAAGGAACAGGGCCGTTCTTTGCTGCAAACGCTTCGGCGCGTCCCAGCAAGATACAGTTTACCACAATCAACGGGATGAACAATCCCAATGTAGCATACAGTGCCGGTACGTATGCCTGCATAACCATCTGCAACAAGGTTACGAATGATGCTATAACCACAATGAACGCAGGGATACGCACCATATCAGGAATCAGATTCTTGATAGACGAAATCACCACATTCGAACAAATCAACACAAACATAGTCGCCAGCCCCATACCCATACCGTTAATAGCCGAGGAAGTGGTTCCCAATGTAGGACACATACCCAAAAGGAGTACAAACGTAGGATTCTCTTTGACAATCCCGTTCATCAATACTTTAAAATTATTCATAGTCTGCTCCTTTCTTATTTTTTGTTTTTACAATCTTGATTGGGACATTCCGCTTTCTTGCAGTTTGCCTTGTCACAATTGGCTTTATCGCAGCCGACTTTCTTACAATTGGTTTTCTTACAGTTAGCAGGATCGCATTTCTCACCACAAGCTGCCTTGCATGAATCGCATTTTGCATCACAGGCCTGCCCTTCCTTGCACGGAGTTCCGCTACAAACTGCTGTGCTCTTTTCCGCAGTTGCAGACGCTTGCCGAGTAGCCCCACTGGTTCCGTCCACCTGCTGGCCGCTATAAGCAGCGTATGCATTATTCACCGCCTGCAGGAATGCACGCGAAGTGATGGTAGAAGCGGTAATGGCATCCACCTGTCCGCCATCCTTGCTCACAGTCAAAGCTTTCTGCCCCGGATTCATACCGGTAATATCGCCTTTGCCGCCTTTCTTAAACCAATCGGCAGCTTTTGATCCCAATCCCGGAGTTTCTGCATGACTCAACAAAGAGTAGTCTATAATATTACCCTCCTTATCGAAGCCTACCAATACATTCAGCGCACCACCGAAACCATTTGCAGAAGACTCTACGGCTGCACCGATAAATTCTCCGCCTTTGGTCGCTTTATATATCTTATAGGTAGCACCTTCCAACTCTATTGTCTCAGGAGCTTCGGCAGGATTATTGTCAAATCCCGGAACTACGATAGCAATGGCATCACTCAAAGCCTTGGCATTGGCCTGTGCAATGGGGGCCTTTGTCAGCTCATTCACATAACCCAGCAATGCTCCGGCTACCACGGTTACGCCTGTCAGCACGATAACCATGTTTTTCAAAGATGATTCTAGCTTTTTCATTTCTTCACTACCTCCCCGAATCTTTTAGGTTTGCAATAAGTATTGATTAACGGAGTGAATGCATTCATGATGAATATAGCGAAAGACATACCTTCGGGATATGCACCGAACAAACGGATAACCACTGTCAGGAAACCGATAGCCACACCGTATATAATCATACCTTTATGAGTCATAGGCGAAGTAACATAGTCGGTTGCCATGAAAATAGCACCCAGCATCAAACCACCTGTAAACAAATGGGCCAACGGAGATGCGTAAGCAACCGGATCAACCAAATGCATCAGCCCGGCAAATACAAATACAGTCACCAGGATAGATACAGGAATATGCCAGGAAATAATCTTCTTCCACAGCATATAGCCTAAACCAAGCAACAGAGCCAATGCACTCACCTCACCCAGTGAACCCGGGTTATTACCCAGAAACAGACTTAAAGTATCAGGCAGCTGAGCCAAAGCATTCGTATCACCCTTTACAGCCATCTTCATCAATGCCAGCGGAGTAGCACCGGTTTCAGCATCGGTATAGCTGGCCCACTGCTGAACAACAGGCCATGAAGTCATCTGCACAGGAAAAGAAATCAGCAGGAAGATACGACCTACCAACGCAGGATTAAAAGGATTACAACCCAATCCGCCAAAAGTCATCTTACCCACACCGATTGCCGCCAACGCACCGATAATGATAATCCAAAGCGGCAGATTGGAAGGCAGATTGAATGCCAGCAACACACCGGTTATAATAGCCGAACCATCACAGATGGTAGAGCGTTCTCTCTTCAGAATAAACTTGGTAATCGCCCATTCGAAGAATACACAGGCGGCAACCGAGGTCAGGGTTACCACCACAGCGCCCAGTCCGAACATATAGAATGATACCAGCAGCGCAGGTATCAACGCGATGAGCACACCATACATATTCTTCTGTATGCTGTCACCGCTATGGACGTGGGGCGATAATGATACTATTAATTTATTAGCCATACTACTTTGTCGAATTATTTTTTAGCATTACGTGCACGGATGATACCGCCTACTGTGCCCTTACCCAAACGGATATAGTCCAGCAAATAACGATGAGACGGACATGTGAACTGACACGAACCGCACTCGATGCACGACATTACATCTTCTTTTTCTACTCTCTCCCAATCCTTGTGAGCCGAAAGTGTCGCCAATAAGAAAGGTTCCAATCCCATAGGACACACGCTGACGCACTTGGCACAGCGAATACAGGGCTGGGCTTCCGCACGGGCAGCTTCCTTATCGTTCATAATAAGCACACCCGAACTACCTTTACAAATAGGAACTTCTGTATTAACCAGTGCTTTACCCATCATCGGACCACCGCCGATCACCTTTCCGGTATCTTCGGGCAAACCGCCTGCCGCATCAATCAGCTGGCTCATCGGAGTACCCATACGGGTGAGGAAGTTGGACGGGTTCTTGACAGACTTACCGGTAACTGTTACGATGCGTTCAAACAAAGGCTTGTTTTTCTGAACGGCTTCATAAACGGCAAATGCAGTACCCACATTCTGAACCACCGCACCCACATTGATAGGAATAGCGGGAGGAGCAGGAACCTGACGGTTGATCACAGCATCTATCAACTGTTTCTCACCACCTTGCGGATATTTCACCTGTAAAGGAACTACCTCTATACCGGGGTATTGAGCCGCCTTTTCAGTCATCAACTTAATAGCATCCGGTTTATTATTTTCAATACCGATATATCCCTTGGTTACTTTTGCAGCCTTCATCAGAATGCTTACACCCACCAGCACTTCGTCCGCCTTTTCCAGCATCAAACGATGGTCGGCTGTGAGGTAAGGTTCACACTCCACGGCGTTGATGATGACACATTCCGCCTTGCAGCCCGGAGGAGGAGAAAGTTTCACATGAGTAGGGAAACAAGCACCGCCCATACCTACTACACCTGCATTTTTCACTTTTGCAACGATTTCTTCAGGAGTGAGAGCACACTCTTTCACCAATGTCGAACTGCGGTCTATTGATTCTTCCCATTCGTCACCATCCACATCGATAAAGATAGCCGGCTTGCGGTAACCGCTTGCATCAACCACGGCATCTACCTTGTTTACTTTACCGGATACAGACGAGAAGATGGCTGCTGAAACAAAGCCACCCGCCTCAGCAATCTTCGTACCTACCTTCACCACATCGCCTTTTTTCACGATGGCAGTAGCAGGAGCACCAATATGCTGTGACAAAGGAAATACCGCCTGCTTAGGAAGTGCAAGGGTTTCAATGGCTTTGCCTGCCGACAATTTATTTTCTGCTGGATGTACTCCACCAATTCTAAATGTCTTCACTGTTATATCTTTTTAATTTTTACTTACTTTGAATTTTGATTACGCTTCTGCCTTCGGAGTTTCAGTTTTCACCGCTTCCACTTTCGGAGTTTCCACCTTTGAAGCCTTTGCTTTTGCAGCAGCCTCACCAGCCAGTGTTTCTACTTTCGGTTTGCGTGGCGGGAAATTGATAGCCTGGATAGCTCCTTTCGGGCATTCCGATTCACACTTGCGGCAAGACTTGCACTTGGCCGGATCAATGTATGCCAGATTGTTCTCCAACGTAATGGCTTCGAACGGACAAACTTTCACACACTTACCGCAACCGATACAACTAGCCTTACAAGCTTTGTTGGCAACAGCTCCCTTATCCTTGTTCACACACATCACCACAACGCGGCGGTTGTTCTTTCCTTTCGGACGAATTTCAATGATCTTGCGCGGACAAGCTTTGCTACAAGCCCCACAAGCCGTACATTTTTCTTCGTCCACTTCCGGAAGACCGGTCTCAGGATTCATGTGAATAGCATCAAACTGACACACTTCCACACAATCACCGCAACCCAGACAACCGAATGTACAACCCGTCTCACCACCTGAAGTAGCATGAGCGATGGCACACGACTTGGCTCCATCATACTGTGCAGTACGAGGGCGATTTTCACAACTACCGTTACATCTTACCACCGCAACTTTAGGTTCAGCTGCAACGGCTTCCAATCCCAAAATAGCAGCAACTTTCTCCATTACCGGAGCGCCACCAACCGGACATAACTTACCCTCCAGCGAACCGGCGTCGGCCGCCTTCACACAGGCACCAGCAAAACCGGAGCAACCAGGATAACCACATCCACCGCAATTCGCCTGAGGAAGCACTTCGCCTACCTTGGCTATCCGCGGATCTTCATACACAGCAAACTTCTTAGAAGCGGCATACAAGATCACCGCGGCAATCAAACCAATCGCTCCCAACGAAATTACTGCAACCAGAATTAAATCCATAAATTTTAGTTAGTTATTTATTAATTATTTTTTATTGGTTCAAGCGTAAATGAAAACTTCTTGTTCAACTTATTCCTGCATACATATATGATAAGGTAATAAGGGAGCAAAGCTGACAAGGCAACAAGTGCCGACCTTAACTCATCTCCCCCCGTAAGGTGCATAGAAATAAATAAAGCAATCAGCAATACCAAAAAAGGGATACCAAAAGCCAACCATACGGCTTGCATCCCCATAGAAGTAGTACCATACAACATCACATCCTCACCTATCCGGTATGAAGATGCTCTCACGTCAAAAACATCAATCAGTTTCTCTTTGCTTTCAGATGCATTGCAATGCCCTTTCACACTGCAAGCCGAACAGGCAGAAGTTTGTACAATCCTCACCTGCACGTGAGAACCTTCAATGTTTTCCACAATACCACGATGTTTGATTATATCGGCCATTTTTGCAAACTCTACATTACAAAACTGCGGCAAATGTACGACTTTAATTGGATTCTAAGAAGTATAAAATGAAAAAATCACTATAAAATTTGATTTTTTATAGTAAGAATCTAAATTTATAAACAAGAAAGGGACAAAACTCAATTATTCCTTCCTGTCTTCTTGTAAAGTATATAATTTATTTCATTATCACATAGTTTGCATACAACTGTTTTTATCGAATAAATACCGCATATTTCTTATTTCCGATTTCCATAACGACACACAAAAGAAAAAAAGGATTCAGTAAAAGTGAAGCTTATCATCAAATATATTACAAACAAATCGGACATAAACATATTCAACAGCTATCACATCCACATGCTATTAATCTATTCCCTTTCCTGTTTAAAAAAAAACCACTAAAAGTTCTTACATTCTTACAATATTCCTATCTTTGCACAGACAAAGTCATCATATTATGAAAAACAAAGTCATCCGTAAAGAACCGGGTTCCAAATGCTGAAACAGCCTAAAGTGCCTGATGACATTGATTATGGAATTGAATTAACTATTAAATAACTTTATGAGTAACAAATCAAAAATCGAGATTTGCGCCAACTCCGTGGAAAGCGCTGTGAAGGCACAACAAGCCGGTGCTTATCGTGTAGAACTATGTGCAGGTATTCCGGAAGGCGGAACTACTCCGTCTTTTGGCGAAATCCGTATGGCACGCCAATTATTGAACCAAACAAAACTGCATGTCATCATCCGTCCCCGTGGCGGAGATTTCCTATACTCTCCCATTGAACAAGAAATCATGTTACATGATATCAAAGTGGCACGTCAGCTGGGTGCGGACGGTGTGGTATTCGGATGTCTTACCGCAGAAGGCTATGTCGATGTGCCCCTGATGCAAAAACTGATGAATGCTGTAGGCGAGATGAGTGTCACCTTCCACCGTGCTTTTGACATGTGCAGCAGCCCCAAAGAAGCCTTGGAACAGATTATCGGACTAGGCATTGACCGGGTTCTTACTTCCGGACAGGAAACTACCGCCGAAAAGGGAATCCCTCTTCTGAAAGAACTGGTGGAACAGGCCGACGGACGGATCATCATCATGCCGGGATGTGGTGTGAATGCCGGTAATATCCGTAAGATTGCTGAGGAAACCGGAACTTCGGAATTTCATTTCTCCGGACGGAGCAGCGTAGACAGCGGCATGATTTACCGTAATTCAAAAGTATCCATGGGAGGCACTGTAAAAATAGAAGAATACCTGAAGGACGTTACCGATCCTGACAAAGTAAAAGCTGCCTTGTCCGAACTGGCATTGAAAGACGAAAACGACAAAGCGCTGGAAAAGAAGAACAAAAGCCTCAACCCCAAGAAATCAAAGAAAGAGAATGATTGGGACGATGACGATGACTTGGAGGATGACAAATAA
The DNA here is from genome assembly GCA_011959205.1 of Bacteroidaceae bacterium. GTDB lineage: Bacteria > Bacteroidota > Bacteroidia > Bacteroidales > Bacteroidaceae > Phocaeicola. Next base: position 74,343 of record BLLV01000007.1, on the reverse strand, counting down.
ATAAGCAAGCAATAAACGCTATCATAATTTAACGCGGATATTCAGTTTGTAAACTTGAATATCCGCGTTACTTTTTGTTTACCGAATCCTACAGCTTATGTATCACTTTCATCAACTGTTCACCCAGTCCGATGGTATATCCTTGCGATACGAATACCACCCGGTTAAAGGTATCTCCAATGATAAACATAGGCAGGATAGTCTTGTTGGACAACTTCATGCCTTCTGCAATCTGCTTCTGGATGGAACCGTCCACATCAATACCATAAGTTATGGTAGCCGGTAATCCGGGGAATTCCTGCGGGCGGAACTTGTTGTACTGCTCCTCGTTGGGGAACAACAGTACGATTCCTCTACCCCATTTTTCGAACTCCTTACTCAACGCCGCGATATCACGCAAGGCATGGTTGGTAGGTTCTTGTCCGGCACCCAGTACGGCCACAATGTAATACCCGCGCCCTGTAGTGGCAAGAATGGACTTCAGTTCATCACTATCTATCGGTTTATAAGTAGATTCCGAATTGAAGTTACCGATAACCTGAATATCATCCTTACTTTCACGCATCACCAAATCCACCGTAGTAGTTTCTCCCGGCTGGATGGTAAAGAAAGTCAGTTGGGACAATACGCCGCCGTTGGCCAGACGGGTACCGGTCACCATCACATAGTTGCCTGCATCCAGTGCCGTACCGTTTTTCAACAAGTTTGCCCAAGTAGCACCACCCCCCATATCAATATCGCCTTCATCATAATTCAGCAATCTCAAGGTTCCGGCAGGAGTCACTCTGGAAATAGAGAAATGAGCATAATACTTCGGATCAGCCAACGACTTGATCGGTGTATATCTGGCAATAAACTTGCCGGTAGGCGCGCTAGCCTGTTCCATCGCCTCAAAGTTCACATCGACAGCCCCCTCATCACCTATCAGCTGCACTTTTCCGGTCACTTCGTCTATACGTGCAGGAATGCCCATGCTGCGTGCCATAGAAACAAAGAAGATGTCACGGCTGTGCGCATCGGCTGTACGCGCCTTCCACACCCCTTCCGGAGTAATCGGAGAACCGCCCAGATTGCAATCCTTGTCCACACGGATATTCCCGGCAACCCATGCAACCAGCTTCATCGGATCGGCAAGGTAAGCCTCACGTTCTTGTTCGGGCACTGCTTTCTTAAAGAATTCCTTGTACGGAGTAATCATTTCGTTGCTCACACGCGGATTACGCACAAATCTGCGGAAATAATCGACATTGGCACACAGACGGGAATTCATCATGTGGTCTATCAACACTTCAGAACTTACATCGCGAAGGTCTTTGGCGGAAATCTGCTGAAGCAGGTCCATGCCTCCCTTCTTTGACTTGTCCGAACGGAGACGGGCCATAAAGTCACGGATGGTTTCGTGGTTACCGCGTGATGCCACCAGCAATTTGGCAACGGCATCCTCGTCCAACTGATACTCTTTAGCGAAATGACGGGCCGATTCGTCCGTCATGAAAGTAGCCACGTAGGCATTGCGGATAGAGTCCTCCAATGCCATGCGACGGTTGTTCTCCGCACGTTGTTCGGGAGTCACCTCAGGCATATTGGCACCTTCCGCCGGAGGAGTGATATCCATGTTTAGTGTATAAGCTTCGCCAGCCGTCTTGTCCAGTTTCACGGTCAAGGCATTGTCTTCTCCGAAAGACAGTTTGGAGTAACCGAATTTTCCATCTTTAGAAGCCCATACCAGCATATCCCCTTTTCCGGCAGTCAGGAACGTCTTGCCGTCCGCATCCGTCTGTTTGGAAGCTACGGTATAAAATTCGGCATAGTTATACACCTTGAATTCCACTTTGGCATCCGCCACCGGTTTGCCATCCGCATCCACGATGGTCACATCGGCTTTTGCCGTAGGGGCATAATTGTCAATCACATTGATTTCCGTATACCGGGGAGTGCGGTACATCACTTCTTCCGGTCCGTTATAACGTCCGAACACCTTGGTGTGCATCAGCATACCCCGTGAAGCGGGAGCGTTGAACCAACCCAGATTCAGTACCGGTTCGGGTTCGCAGGCACCCAGGAAATACCATTTGCCATCCACCCAGGCTTCCACCCAGGCATGATTATCATCGGTATGCGCCCAACGCGGCGTATATACCTGGCGGGCAGGGATGCCGACCGAACGCAAAGCGGCTACCGTAAACGTGGATTCCTCGCCACAACGTCCGTAAGCGGTCTTTACGGAAGCCAGCGGACTACTGGTACGGGCATCCGACGGAGTATAAACCACCTTCTCATGGCACCAGTGGTTAACCTCCAGCACCGCATCATATAAAGACAGGTTTTTCACCCTGTCCTTCAGTTCCTCGTAGAACACCTTACGGCTGTTGTCCAGATTTTCATTGTTTACGCGGATAGGCAGTACAAAGTGGCGGAACTCGCGTTCGGGAACCACTTTTCCCCACGGCATCTCCTCACGCGCCTTGAAGGCGTAGTCCACGTTTTCCAGATAGAATTCACCGGGATGATCCGCGATATCCGCCAAAGGCATATACGCGTAAAGGAAAGTCATCGCCTCCTTCTGTTCATCGCTCATGGGTTGTTCGAATACTTGAAAAAGACCACTGGGGGCCAGCGTGTCACGCCGTGCTTCAAAATCCTGCCGAACAGCGGCGCGTTCAGCCTCATCACTGATTAAATGTTTGTTGTTTGTACACGAGGCACACAGCATCAAGCCTATCCCCGCCGCACACAGAGCCAATAATTTCATTTTGTTGTTCATTTAGGTTAGCAATTTGTTATTGGCTACGAAGATACGGATTTTTTCTTATCTTTTTACGAAGAGAAAAGCATTTTTTAATGGGCACAAAGCTTGATTATTAATATATAAACATCCTGGGGTGCCTATTCTTGTACAGACTGCCCGGGCAGTGTAAGTTTCAAGACCAGATATGCCAACATTCCGGCTAACAGAGTCCCCAGTATAACGCCCATTTTTGCCTGCGCCAGCAACACCGGTGCTTCCGCGAAAGACAGATTGGCCATAAACAAAGAGACTGTAAAACCGATACCACCCAAAAGACAGATGCCGGTAAGGTTTACCCAGGTCATTCCTTTCAGCAGTCCGGCAAACCCCGTCTTTATCACCAGCCAGGTAAAGAAATAGATGCCGACAAACTTGCCCACCAGCAACCCTGTCATCACCGCCCAGGTGGGAGTCCCCACCTCTATGCCGCCATGCTCCGCCGTGAGCGAGATGCCTGCATTGGCAAAAGCAAACAAGGGAAGAATCATATAATTCACCATTCCGTGCAGGCTGTCTTCCAATGACTGCAAGGGAGATATGACACGGTCCGAAGAAGACTCGATACTTTTCAGCACATTGATCTGCATCTTGCTCAAAACAATGCTTTCCTTGTCACTGGCAGGGAAAACGGAAATGTTCTCACGAATATGGTTGATATACCTACCTATCTTGTAATGGGGTGTGGCAGGAACAGTGAAAGCCGCAATCACTCCGGCAATCGTGGCATGGATGCCGCTTTGCAAAAACAGATACCACATAATCCCTCCCCCAAAAACATAAAACCAACGGTTGTGCACATGGAAAATATTCCCGCCGCACAGGATGGCCAGGATGCCTGCCGAAGCCAGCAGATAATGCACAGACAAATGAGAAGAATAAAAAAGAGCAATAACCAGAATGCCCCCAATGTCATCGACCACAGCAAAAGCGGTCAGAAAAACCTTCAGGCTGAGCGGAACCCGCTTGCCGAACAGGTTGAGCACCCCCAGCGAGAAGGCGATATCCGTAGCCATCGGTATGGCCAGCCCACTTTGCGCCGGAGTTCCCGCCGTCATGAAATAATAGATCAGCACCGGAAACAACATACCGCCGCACGCCGCCACGATGGGCAAAAGCGCCTGCCGGAAACTGGACAACTCGCCCACCAGTATCTCACGCTTTATCTCCAGTCCCACGCTAAAGAAAAAGACAGCCATTAAAGCATCATTAATAAAGCTCATCAACGTCATGTGATGACCATTATGACTAAAGAAATTAAATTCTCCAATCTGAAGACGAATCTCATGATTCCAGAAAGAAGCATACACATCTCCCCATGGAGAATTAGCCAGAATCATGGCCAGCAAGACTGCCCCCATCAGCAGCATCCCTCCATTGATATGATAGTGCATCGCCTGTTGGAAGGAGAAGTTCAGGTTCAGAATCTTTCGTTTTTCCATATTATTTGAATTTAAGGATTTGCGATAAATATCATTAAAGCACAAGCCCTTCCCGTTATTGACGTTTTAATTTCAACTAACAGAAAGAGCCCGTTTATTGTTGCTCCTCAGAGCTTGTCTTATTTTTAAATTAATCCAGCTTCAGAACAGCCAAGAACGCCTTTTGCGGCACTTCCACGTTACCGATCTGTTTCATTCGTTTCTTACCTCTTTTTTGTTTTTCCAACAATTTACGCTTACGGCTCACGTCACCGCCATAACACTTCGCGGTTACATCCTTGCGCACCGCCTTGATGGTTTCCCTCGAAATAATCTTGGCGCCGATAGCTGCCTGGATGGCAATATCGAACTGCTGGCGCGGGATCAGCTCTTTCAGTTTCTCGCACATACGCTTGCCCAAGTTATAGGCATTGTCCACATGTGTCAGGGTAGAAAGCGCATCCACCGGTTCACCGTTCAACAAGATATCCAGCTTCACCAGTTTGGAAGGACGGAAACCCGACTGATGGTAGTCAAAGGAAGCATATCCTTTCGAGATACTCTTCAGCTTGTCATAAAAATCAATCACGATTTCACCCAGCGGCATCTTGTAGTGAATCTCCACCCGGTTGCCCGACACATAATTCTGCCGCACCAGTTCGCCGCGCTTGCCCAGACACAGTGTCATGATGGGACCGATGTAATCGGTGGCGGTAATGATCGTGGCGTCAATGAAAGGTTCCTCGATGTGGTCAATCAGCGTCGGATCGGGCATACCGCCGGGATTATGCACCTCGTTGGCATGTCCCTGCTTGTCATACACCATGTACGACACGTTGGGCACGGTTGTAATCACATTCATATCAAACTCGCGGTCCAGACGTTCCTGAACGATCTCCATGTGGAGCAATCCCAGGAAACCGCAACGGAATCCGAAACCCAGAGCCAGCGAGGACTCCGGCTGGAAAGTCAGCGAGGCGTCATTCAGCTGAAGTTTCTCCAGCGAGGCGCGGAGGTTCTCGTAATCTTCCGCCTCGATGGGATAGACCCCGGCAAACACCATCGGCTTCACTTCCTCGAATCCGGCAATCGCCTTTTCACACGGACGGGCGATGTGGGTGATGGTATCCCCCACCTTCACCTCGCGCGAGGTCTTGATGCCCGAGATGATATACCCCACGTCTCCGGTGCGCAGTTCCGTGCGGGGAATCATGTCCATCTTCAGCACACCGATCTCATCTGCATCATACTCCTTGCCGGTATTGAAGAATTTCACCTTGTCCCCTTTGCGGATCACGCCGTTCTCTATTTTAAAATAAGCAATGATTCCGCGGAAGGAATTGAATACCGAGTCGAAAATCAAAGCCTGTAGCGGCGCCTTCTCGTCGCCCGTCGGGTGAGGGATGCGTTCCACCACCGCCTTCAATATCTCCTCCACACCCATTCCGGTCTTGCCCGAGGCACGGATAATATCCTCACGTTTGCAGCCCAGCAGGTCGATAATTTCATCTTCCACCTCATCGGGCATGGCACTTGCCATATCACATTTGTTCAGCACGGGAATGATTTCCAAGTCATGCTCCAACGCCATGTACAGATTCGAGATGGTCTGCGCCTGCACTCCCTGCGAAGCGTCCACAATGAGCAGCGCCCCTTCACAGGCGGCAATGGAGCGGGATACCTCGTATGAAAAGTCCACGTGTCCCGGAGTGTCAATCAGATTCAGTACATACTTCTCTCCCCCATACTCGTACTCCATCTGGATGGCATGGCTCTTGATCGTAATACCTCTCTCCTTTTCCAGGTCCATATCATCAAGCATCTGCCCTTCAGTTACCTGAATGGTTTTTGTGAACTCCAACAAACGGTCGGCCAAGGTCGATTTCCCGTGGTCTATATGTGCTATAATACAAAAGTTACGGATCTTCTTCATCTTCGTCATTTAAATTTCGCGCAAATATACAAAAAAAATGCGTTGACAACATACAAAAACGATGTGCCAACGCATTTTTTTATGAGTTTAAAATCTTCTTCTTACACCAATTTTACAAAGATCTCGCCACCCGCCTCAGAAGTGGCTACTTTTTCTTCTCGCAGCAACCAGCCCAAGCCCAGGAAAAAATCCTTGTCAGCTTTCATTTTGGCTGCTTTCTTGATTTGTTTTTGTGTCAAACCTTCAGTTCCATTCAATGCTTCCCAGATTTGTCCGGCCAAAGCACCTGCTTTTTCTTTCAACATTTTCTATTTGCTTTTAGTTAAACATTCATCCGCACGTATATGCCCGTGCGAATGTTTGTGTTTCTTATCGCTTGCAAAGATACACAAAAATATGTTATATAACACATTTACGTCGAAAATGTTTATTTTTCTATCAAGAAAAGCGATTTTTCAACCCGGTTTTTCTGCTTTTTCGAGATGTTCGCTCCAAATCCTGGCCGCTTCCTCCACCATTTTCGCACAAGGACGCTTGGCATAATACTGCTCCGTCCGCGCTTCCGGTGTGGAGACCACCGGCTCTTTTTTGGACAATCCCAGCAAATCGGCACACCGCAGGGCACCGTTCCGCTTCTTGAACTCCTCGGCCAGTTCCTGTACCAGAGCGTAATTCGCTGCCTTGCCTTCACGGTCTTTCCCCTCGACGGCGCACTTCTCGAGCCCGGCCAGCAGGAACATGCCGCAGGCGGCACCGCAGGTTTCACGCATCCGGCCTATGCCGCCGCCGAAAGAGGCGGACATGCGCAGGGCCTGTTCACGGGTGAAACCATACAGATCGGCAAAAGCCGCCACTACGGACTGGGAGCAGTTATATCCTTCCCGGAACAAGGCCACAGCCCTTGCCACCCTGTCCTCTTCCCTAACTTCGGGATGCACATCCAACGTATTCTTGTCTTCTTCCATTTTTCTTACCTCCTTCTTTTCTTCCTTTCTTTTTTCCTTTATGCTCATTTCGCCACATTATTTATAATCTCGCCCCCGATAAATCCTTTCAAGTTCCCCACCGCAATCCGCATCAGCCGGACACGGGCTTCTTTCGTGGCCCAGGCGATATGCGGCGTGATGAAGCAGTTCTTCGCCGCCAGCAGGGGATTGGTATATTGGGGAGGCTCGGAAGAGAGCACATCCAGTCCGGCAGCTGCTATCACCCCCTTGTTCAGTGCGTCGGCCAGGTCTTGCTCGTTCACCAAGGAACCGCGGCCGGTATTTATCAGGATGGCCGTCGGTTTCATGAGGGCCAGGCGGGCGGCATTGACCAGTTCCCGGGTATCGGGGGTAAGGGGGCAGTGCAGGCTCACCACATCGCATTCGCGGAACAGCTCCTCCAGCTCCATTTTCCGGATCCCTTCGGGAAGCTGTGACTGCGGCTTGGAAGTATAGGCGCATACCTGCATTCCGAAAGCGGCAGCGATGCGCGCCGTCGCCTGTCCGGTGTTTCCCAAGCCGATGATTCCCAGCTTCTTCCCGTCCAGTTCCACCAGGTCGGTATCCCAGTAGCAGAAGTCGGGATTGTCCGCCCATCGCCCGTGACGGTTGGCGTAGGCGTAATGGCCTACCCGCTGGGTGATGTTCAGTATATGCGCAAAGACCATCTGGGCAACGGAGGCGGTGCTGTAGGCAGGTATGTTGGTGACAATGACGCCCCGCGCTTTTGCCGCCTGTATGTCCACAATGTTATATCCTGTAGCCAGCACGCCGATGTATTTCAAGGCGGGCAGAGCAGCCATGTCCTCCGCCGTAACCACCGTTTTATTCGTAATCAGCACTTCCGCTCCGGCAGCACGCTCCAATAACTCGGCAGGGGCCGTGCGGTCGTACACCGTCAGCTCGCCCAAAGCCTGCATCTCCTCCCATGACAAATCACCGGGATTCAGTCCGTAACCATCTAAAACTACTATTTTCATATACTCAAAAATTAAAATTCATCTTTTCATTCCTTGAACCGTTCCCCCCAGAGGCTCTGCATCCGTTCCTTTATCTTCGCCTCCTGCGCATTGTGCTGCGGATGCCAGATGCGGCTGCCTTTTACCTCGTCCGGCAGGAACTGCTGCTGCACAAAATTGCCCTGATAGGCATGTGCATACTTATAATCCTTGCCATAGCCCAACTGTTTCATCAGCTTGGTGGGTGCGTTGCGCAGATGCAAGGGAACAGGCAGGTTGCCCGTCTGCCGCACCAGTTCCAGGGCGCTGTTGATCCCCTCGTATGCCGAGTTGCTTTTAGGGCTGGTGGCCAGATACACCGTAGCTTCCGCCAACGGGATACGCCCTTCGGGCCATCCTATCTTCATCACGGCGTCAAAAGCGGCATTCGCCAGAAGCAATGCGTTGGGATTGGCCAGACCGATATCCTCGGCTGCCGAAATGACCAGCCTGCGGGCTATGAAAGCCGGGTCCTCTCCTGCCTCCACCATACGCGCCAGCCAGTAGAGCGCCCCGTCCGGATCGCTTCCGCGGATGGACTTGATAAAGGCGGAAATGATATCATAATGCATCTCGCCGTCCTTGTCATAGGCCAACGGATTCTGCTGCAAACGCTCGGTCACCTTCTCATCCGTAATCACCACGGGGCCGGCATCCGCATCCGCCTCCACCACCAGTTCCAGTATGTTCAGCAACTTGCGGGCATCGCCTCCCGAAAAGCGGAGCATGGCATCCGTCTCCTTCAGCTCTATCTTCTTTTCTTTCAGTACCACATCCTTTGCAAGGGCATTATGCAGCAACTCCAGCAAATCCTCCTTCTCCAATGATTTCAACACATACAGCTGGCAGCGGGAGAGCAAGGGACGGATCACCTCGAACGAGGGATTCTCGGTGGTGGCGCCTATCAGGGTCACCACCCCCGTCTCCACCGCCCCCAGCAAGGAATCCTGCTGGGACTTGCTGAACCGGTGGATTTCATCAATGAACAGGATGGGGCTGGCCTGCGAGAAAAAACGGCTGTTTCTCGCCTTCTCTATCACTTCGCGCACATCCTTCACGCCGGAAGTGACCGCGCTCAGTGTATAAAAAGGAGTTTCCAGCTTGTTGGCTATGATCTGTGCCAGCGTGGTCTTCCCCACCCCCGGAGGCCCCCAGAGGATAAAGGAGGAGATGCGTCCCGCGTCAATCATCTTGCGCAAGACAGCCCCCGGCCCCACCAGGTGTTTCTGACCTATATAATCGTCCAATGTTTTCGGACGCAAACGTTCTGCTAAAGGTTGTGCCATATCTTCATCTTTGATTTCGGAAAACAAAAATACAGCATATTTTCCGATGAACAAAACCCCGGGGAACAATATTATGTCATAAAATGAAATACAGGATCTTTGCTCATCTGTTCCAAAATAATTATTTTTGCAGCCCTTTTTCAAAAGAGTGATAATTTCAAATGGAATACAATTCTAAACAAGAACAGATGATGAAAAACTTTTTTTCCACCAGCCTGTTTATCCTGGCAAGCGTCTTTATGCTGCTGGCAGGCTGCAAAGAAGATGAGCTACCGCTTTCCGGAAATGAAGGTGGCGGCATGGCAAACCATGAATTCCCTGTCCGGCTGGCCGAAACGGATTATACCCCAGAGAACACGTACTATCTGCTGAACGACGACGAATCCCAGGATGTTTATTTCGACTCCGGCCAGCGTAGCTTCTACGTCAGCCAACCCCTACAGTTCGGTATGGACGACGATCACTTTTTCCAGCTCCGTTTCTATAGTCCCAGAGCCTTGAAAAACGTGACTTTCTGGGCCAGGATAGACGGTTACGAAGAAGAATTCAAATTCATGACGCTGGAAAAGATCCTGCCTTTCCAGCAACTCCGGGTGCACCTGCCGTTCGCCACCCAGGACCTGACCGCCTACACCCGCAGCGGAAAGAAAATACGGATCATGGCAAACCCCTACCTGATGAAGGAAAACCTGACCTTCACCGTAGAGTGCGACGACCCCTACTGGGCAAGGCTGCAATCCATCCGTTGCAAATGGTACATCGCCTTCGGCAGATACAGCGACACCCAGGCAAGCTGGAAGTATAAGATGAAAGCTTCGCACACGCGTGAGGCGGTGGCCATCGCGCTGAACATGGCGTATATGTTCTCGTCGGAACGGTTCAAGACCGCCCTGCACGAGTTCGGCCCGCTGCACAGCAACAACGACAAGACGGAAATAGACAAGACCGCCCTGCTCACCAGAGTGCTCAACCACCGCGGACTGACCTTCGGCTATACCACAGGCGTGATGGGACTGGGCGGAGGAAGCACCTTCGGCATGCATGAGGTGTGCTATCTGGAACACTATGCCGACGACAAAAGCATCACCGAGACCATCTTCCACGAGTTTGCCCACTGTGTGGGCTACGGCCATGCGGGAAACATGACCTACGAACAGACGGGACCGGGATGGATCACCCTGTGCAACAACGTATACGTGGCCCTGTCGCTGGACAAGGAGCTGCCCGTCTACTCCCGCCGCTTCCTGCACACCCGCTGGAGCAAGAACCGCTATTTCGATGACATATACGTGGCTTCGAAACACATTATCGAAGACCCGGAACTCGATGCGCTGGACGGCGGCCTGTCCCCCCTGCGCGGAGAAACCGACCGGGGAGGAAACGACGGGGAGCCGGTGGCATTCAAGCTGGACTATACCGACCTGCCCGGCGCTACGGAAATCACCTTCCGCCCCAAGGATGTATATGTGTACGGAGATACCTTGTATGCCGTGAACGATGCGGACAACCAGTACAGCGTAGAGGTGTTCAGCCTTGCCGGCGGCGGCAAGAAGCATTTGGGAAGCATCAAGGAGTGGAGCCACGGAGAAGTTACAGAGAAATTCGGCGGCCGCCCGAACGGCGTCACCCGTGCCAACGACAAGATTTATGTCACCCACGAAGGCAGCCGTACCGAGATTTTTGATGCGAAGAGCCATCAGTTCATTACCTGCATAGGCAATGGAAGCTGGGGAACGGGCCCCTCGCAGACCGTACATGCCTTCGATGTACTGCTCTACAAAGGGCTGGTCATGATACACGACAAACGCTACGTCAACTTTGTAGAAGAACAGGCTATACAGCCCGGAGTGACTCCGCGGATTTATGTACGTTCCGAACATCTAGGCGAGACAAACGGCACCTACGGCATGGCAGTGGACGGGCAGACCGGCCTACTCTACTCCACCCACCCTGCCAAACGCATAGACCGATTCGCCCCCGACGAGATACGGGAAGGAGTCTCCCCCAAACGCACCGGGCAACTAGCTTATAAAAATGTGCCCTACGACTTGGATTTCTACGAAGGAAGGCTGTTTGTAAGTTCCAACGGCACCGAGAAGTTCTGTGAAGTCAACCCCCAAACGGGAGAGATCATCAAAGATCACACCACCCTGGGCGGCATCACCCTGCAGGCACCCGAGAAGTTCTGCATCCGCCGCCACACGCTGTTCATCACCGACCGCGTGAAAAACGGAGCATGCGTCTACGCCATCCCCATGAGTGAGTTGAAATAAATATATACCTATATAATAAGGAGAGAATCACATGAAAAAATACGCTTATATCCTGATGGTGCTGTCCGGAATCCTGACGGCACAATGCAGCAAAGTCACCCTGGAAGAGATCTGCGGCCACCCCTCCGCTCCCGGCGGAGAAAACAACGGGGGAACCGGCGGAGAAGGAGAAGGAAACGGTGACTATAACAGTTACTGGTATTACTCGTATGAAGCGGCGCAACAGATTAATGCGCAAACCCTGGGCATGGAAACAGCCGAGGATTTCACCCCTTACACCGTTGCCCATCTGGGGGATACCCTTTTCATCGCCAACATCGGGAAGGCAGGCAACAGCCTGCTGCTGTTCAGCATAAAGAAAGGTGAACGGCTGGGTGCCTTGCAGACGTGGCAGCACGACGGCGGGGAGAAAAGTTTCGGAAGTCCGATAGAGGCCATCGTTCCATCGGGCAACCGGCTGTATGTGGCCGAACGCCAGTCGCGCATCCATGTATTCCGGTTGCCAGAGCTGTCCTACCTCACCTGCATAGGCAACGGACAATGGAGCGGCCCCGTGTTTCAGGCACAGGCCATGACGGTAAAGGACGGACTGATTTTCGCACGCGACAAGAACGGAATGGTCAGCATTTATAAAGAGGAGGACGCCACCCCGGAAAACTACCAGAAGGTGAACCGCTACCGCCGGGCGTCCGGCAACGGCAGTCCGGGCAACAACGGCTTTGCCTGCCACTTTATGCAGCCCGACGCGGAAGGGCATCTGCTGCTCACGGATTATGAAGGAAAGAAAATACGGGTGCTCGATCCGGCCTTGGTGAACGATGATCTGGCGAACGACGCTTCCATCGATCTGGACGACCTTTCCCTATCGCCCGGATTCAAGCCCAAGACACTGGCGTTGTGCGGCGAACGCTGGTATGCCACCGGCGACAATGACGCCATCAACATATACGAACGCCAGCCCAACGAATGGAGCAAGCAAATAAAGTCCATAAAAGGGTACACCTTTTCCCAGCCTGCCCGCATCTATGCGCAAAACGACTCTGTGTTATGGGTTTCGGACACGCACAGTTCCAAACGGGCACTGGTGAAAATGCTAGTGCATAAGGGGGAGATACGGGAATAGGGTTACCCCTATTCCCATCATTTCCCCTTATTCTGAGGCTGCTGCGGCTGTGCCGCCGGTTTGGGCTGCGGCTTGCTCTCTTCCACTACCGTGTTACACGTGCCGTTAAACCGGGCTTTGGGTTCCACCTCCAGCTTGCCGGTATAAATATCACCCTGCATGTCGCATCCGGCTTTCAATACCAGTTCGTCCTTGATGTGTATATCCCCTTTCAATGTGCCTTGCAAAATGGCCGAATGGGAATTCACATTCCCTTTAATCAGCCCTTGAGGTCCCAGCACCATGGTCTTATGGCAAGTCACCTCTCCCTCTATCGTTCCGTCTACCCGCAGACTTCCGTCTACCTCAATGATTCCCTTCAATACGGTTCCAACAGCTATGGTTGTCAACTTCAGGGGTTCGGAAACCGCTACCGCGCTCTCCACTGTGTCTTTCTTTTTTCCAAACATAGTATCTACATTAAAATAGTCGTTATTACTCTTTTTTCCAAGTTGCCGCAAAGATACAACAAAGAAACGAAAGTGAGTGCAAAACGAGGAAAGAATGTTGTCTGTTAGCGATTTAACAGTGTTAGTCAAGATGTTGCAGAGCCATCAAATGCCAATGAAAAGCCAAGAAGACTCTGCTTGCCGCATTCCGCTAACTTATTCCTCCGAAGTCGGGATAATTAGTAAGTTGGAAAATTCTCTTGGCAATTATTCTTTTATCCCCGATAAAACAAATACCTTTGCGTTAAATTCAATAGATTGATTATAATGGAGGACATAAATCGTCTTAAAAATGTCAGTTGTGAATGGAAAGAAATGAAGAATTTGAAAAACTCGTTTGCTTGAGACGAGAAAACATAGAGCTATAATAATTTTATTAGTAACAACAGTGTTAGTAATAACAATATTTCATACCTTTGCACTTGAATAAGATTTGAAGATTATGGAGAACAAGCCTTTTATATTTGGCGTTGCCACATCTGGCGATAATTTTACCGACCGGGAGAAAGAAACAGAACGTCTGTTACTGAATTTCCGTCATGGTGTCAATACCGTACTGATTTCACCTCGCCGTTGGGGTAAGACTTCACTGGTACAGAAAGTTTGTCGTTTGGCGCAATCCGACAAACTAAAAGTCGTGTATCTCGACATTTTCTCGTGTCGCAGCGATAAGGATTTCTATGATGCATTTGCGGCTGCCGTACTCAAACAAACATCTTCCAAATGGGATGAGTGGTTGGAAAATGCTAAGTTGTTCCTTTCTCGTATCAGCCCCAAAATCTCAATGGGCACGGATCCGATGACAGATTTCTCCATTTCACTTGAGATGAATCCCAAGAGCAACGATGTGGATGAGATTTTGCAGCTTCCGGAAAAAATAGCGCAGAAGAAAGGCTTTAATATCGTTGTGTGTATCGACGAGTTCCAGCAGATTGCCGAGTTCAAGGATTCCAAGACATTTCAAAAACGGCTGCGCACTGTGTGGCAACTGCAAAAGTCGGTATCCTATTGTCTGTTCGGCAGCAAGAAGCATTTGATGAATGAACTGTTCGAGAAAAAGAGCCTGCCGTTTTATAAATTCGGCGATGCCATTTATCTGCCGAAAATAGGGATTTCGGATTGGGTGGATTATATCTGCAGTCGTTTTGAAGCTACAGGCAAGCAGATTCCAAGAGAACTGGCCGAAAGAATATGTCAAATAGTAGATAACCACTCGTCTTATGTGCAGCAGTTGGCATGGTTGGTATGGATTCATACGGATGGAACTGCTACCGAGCAGGACTTTGAGGCTGCATATCAAGATATTATCGACCAAAACACTCCATTGTTCGAGAAGCAGACCGAAAGCCTTACTACCTATCAGATGAATTTCCTGCGAGCTATTTTAAATGGTGTTCATAGTGAATTTACCACACAAGAGGTTTTGCAAAAATACCAACTCGGCTCGTCTGCAAATGTAAGCATCGTAAAGAGGGCTTTGGTCAAAAAGGAACTCATAGAGATCGAGAAACGACAAGTTATCATTCCTGACCCAGTGATGAAAGTGTGGCTAAAAAGGGAGTTGGGAATATAATGCACAGATGAAGGACTTTGGATAGAATCCTCAAATGGCATAACGAATTAAAATATAACAAAGAGAATTGAATATATAATTGATGAAATACCAGATCAATATATGATGAGAAAGATTGATTCATCCCAAAGGTCGAACATGGTTTTTGAAGTCATAATCCCCAATTATGACTGAAATACGATTAATTATGACTATTTATAACTGTCAAACGAGATTATAACTTAAAAAGTAGCCAGACTCTTTGCTCAATCAAGAAGCTTGGCTACTTTTGTATCAGAGTTGTTTGACAAAGCAGAATGCAGAAGATTGGTGCCTCACGGCTCCCCTATCGCCCCCACAATGAGCAACACCTGCGCCGGCATATAGGTACGGCACCTCAGGCCACTGCCCATCGCCTCCAGTTCCTCCCTGAGGTGAGGATAATAGTCAATCCAATACTGCAACTTACGGTAAGCTACCTGCGGATTCAAATCCGGAAAATAACACAGGGCCAGCTCGGTGCGGCCATACGTGCGTATCTCAAAATTCTCCATACTTTTCATACTTTTCATTTACTTCCATAAAAGTACAAAAAACGGACGAGAGGAAAGAATGTTTTTCCAACAATAATCAACTATAATCAACTAAAATCAACTGTTATCAACTACAATCAACTTTCCTGAATCCACCCATCGTATCTTTGTAATGTCGGAACGATGAAGGCGAAAGATTTATAATCTTACAGCCGTAAGATATAGCATCTTACACGTGAAAGATATAAATCTTTTTGAGTGGTTAACGGTTAGCAGTTAGCAGGGTTAGCAGTCAAGTGGCTTCATCTTCCGGCAACAGTGATTTTTTTAATTTCTAATGATCAACTTTTAATTTTTAAAAACTATGGTAAATTACAGTATCGTTATGCGCGGCAATCCGATGGATGCGGACGCCGCCAAGAAGGCATACGCCAGTGCACAGTATTCGGAAGTGATGGACATCAACCGCTTTGCCGAGCACATCGCCAGCCACGGCTGTGTGTACAAACGTGCGGACATCGTGGCCATCCTCACCATGGCAGTGGACTGCATGCGCGAGCAGCTTCTGGCAGGACAGAAGATACAGCTGGGCGACCTGGGCGACTTCTCCGTGGGCATCAACAGTCAGGGTGCGGAATCCGCTGCCGAGTACAACCCCGTTGTCCACATCAAAAAACTGAACGTGAACTGGAGTGCCGGACCACGCTTCCGGAACCTGCTGGAGGACGCCGTGTTCAATCTGGTGGCCACACGCAAGGCAGCCCGACTGGTGGTGAAGGCACTGAAAGCCGGCAAGACCAATGTGGATCTTACCGGAGAGGAGAAAGAGCCGGACAACGGAGAGCAGGTCTGAGATGAAACCGAGGACTGAAACGGGACCGAAGTCTGAAACACAACGCTAAAAGGATAAATGTGCCCCTATGCCCCACCGTTCTCATTCGGGCACATTTCCTTGAATTCCCTTCGCAATTCATTTATTATCAACTTACTAAAACCAAAGAAAAATCTATGAACGAAAGAACAAAGAAAACTACCTGGACAGTGATTCTGAAAGTGATCATCACCGTAGCCACCGCCCTTGCCAGCGCGCTGGGACTGAACGCCTGTATAGGATGACCATGAGAACCATCACCCTGATTATCATCCACTGCTCCGCCACCCCCGAGGGGCGGAGCCTGGATTTTGAGACCTGCCGGCAGGATCACATCCGCCACCGTGG
Organism: Bacteroidaceae bacterium; assembly: GCA_011959205.1. Taxonomy (GTDB): domain Bacteria; phylum Bacteroidota; class Bacteroidia; order Bacteroidales; family Bacteroidaceae; genus Phocaeicola. Next base: position 57,746 of record BLLV01000007.1, on the reverse strand, counting down.
TTTCACAGACATAGGATACCATTTCTACATCACCCGCGACGGAGAGATCTACCGCGGACGCCCCCTGGAGAAACCGGGAGCGCACTGCAAGAACCATAACCGCCACTCTGTAGGCATCTGCTATGAAGGCGGACTCTCGGCGGACGGCACCCCTGCCGACACCCGCACACTGATGCAGAAAGGAAGTATGCTGGCCCTGCTGCGCGAGCTGCACCTCCTGTTCCCCAAAGCGCTGATCGTGGGCCATCATGACCTGAATCCCATGAAGCCGTGCCCTTGTTTTGATGCTGTGAAAGAATACTTGATACTCAATTAAAAAAAGCCTCATTCCCCCTCATTAAACTCCAGCTCCTGCTGTCCGGGCTTCAGCTTCTCCGTCAGGAAATTGGTACGATCCCACTTCGGTTCGGGCGGATTATGATCCAATGTCCTCTCCTCGGTAGGGGTGTAGCGTCCGTTGTAGGTGCTGAAGGCGAAAAAGGCGTCTCCCGGCCCGCCCAGATGGTCGAAACGTACCTTGGCCACACGCACCAGCACCTGCCCCAGCTCATCGTTACGGTCTATTACCATGCCATAATCCGTCTTGTTGAAGAAGGCTGCCGAGCCGTTGATGTCATAGAGCGTGGGCACCGGCCAGCGTTTGCTGCCCGGTTCGCGGCGCAACTTGGTGGGGTGCGCCACCAGGATGAGCAACACCTTGTGCTTCACGGCAAAATTGGAGAACTCATCGAAGATACGGCTGATGTATTGTGTTTCCGTCTCCCAGTCGGGAATTTGATGCTCGAAGCGGTTGAACGGATCCACTACCAGTACCTTCACCCCCTTCCGGCTCACCAGCTGGGCGGCAATGCGGAGTATGCTCTCTACCGAGAAGTCCTCTTTCGGCATAATGGAGAAGACACTCTGCGCCAGGTAACGGATGGCCTGTCCGGCTTCCGGCAACGGCATCCCCTGGTGCTCGAAACGCTTGCCCACCACGCGGCGTATCAGCTTGCGGTAGTGATAGGCCAGCGGGGTGTTCTCGGGACTGAAATAGCCCACCTTCCAGTCGTGGCGCAGGAGCAGGCGCATGACGAGTTCGTCCACAAACTCGCTCTTCCCGCTGCCGGGAACGCCTGTGACCGTGAGCACAAATCCCCGCTCGAACTTGATCAGGCGGTCCAGATTCTCCAACCCCGTATCGGCCCCCTCCGGCATGCCGTTGTAATAAATATCCATCAGCGTATCCCATTCGTCCATGGGGCAGAATACTCCCTCCAGAGGTATTTCCGCCGCTTGCTCCACCTGCTGGCGGAGCCGGGGGAGGTCATATTTCAGCAGATACTCGTTGGCGTCCTTGCAGCCTTCGCCCCAGGCCACCACCTTGCAGCGGTCCATGCCCAGGCGGCGCACCAGCTCGTCGCGCAACTCCACTCCGCGCTTGTCGGTATCCATGGCCAGGATGATTTCCGTCTTGTCATCGAAGTGCGACTCCACGAAGCGGTCCAGCCACTGAAGGTTCGCGCCTCCGGCTCCGTTGGGTACGGACACCACTTCCTCCAGTCCTGCGGCTATCAGGCTGAGGGCATCGATCTCGCCCTCGGTGATGTAGCACTTTTCCTTTCCTTTTATGGCGTCTATGTTCCAAGGAATCAGCTCGGCTCCTTTCACCATCTTGAAATGCTTCGCGGCATCCCGGAATTTCATGTTTTTCATTACTCCGTCCTCCAGGTAAGGGAAGCAGATGCAGGCTTCTTCCTTGCCGGTCTGCGGCAGGAATTCCATGCGTTCCTCTATCTTCATCCTTGTCAGGACGTCCATCGGAATACCTCGTCTGCCGACCATGTATTCCATCATTTCTCCATTCATAATTTGTTTGTTTTTATTGATTACCGGGCATACGTAATGCATAGGCGGTTGCAGGGGAATGTGCGGCTTTCGCGGCGCCGTGGTGCGTTGCTGCGGTGCATTCTTCTGCTGTTTCTGCCGTTCCCGGTCTTGTTGTTTCTGTTCTCTTTTCCGCATCTCCTCCTCGTTCCACGCTATGGCGAAATCACAATGAAAGCACTTCGCCCATCCCCCTTCACGGGTGATATGCACACTGAACGAAGGGTCGTTGGGATTGCTTCGCGTTGCGGAACATTCGGGACAAGGCATACGGAAATGGTCTTTTCTACGCGGCAGGTTTTTCAGCCACCGCACATAGTCGGCATGTTCTTCGCGTGTCATATCCACCTCTGTTTCAGGTTATCCCAGGTGACACGTCCGTTGGGACGCGGCGGTGCATCGGCGGGAAGGGGCACTCCGCAGTACGAACGTTCGCCGGTCTGCGGGTTGTACGACTCGTAGGGCGAGAATGAGACCGATTCTTTTTGCATCCGGCTCCTTTCTTTCAACTTTTCTTCCAAGAAAAGACGGGTGGGCCTTTCTCGGCGGATGTAATTGGCGAAATAGGCCTGTGCTTCGGACACGGAAGTGATTCCTCCTGTGTTTCCCTGTGCCACGACATGCTTTTTGAACAAATCACGAATAAAAGAAAGATTGTTCAAAAAGAGTTCCTTCAAGCCCGACATCATCCCCACAGCCTCCAGCCAACTCCGGATGGTGAAAGCTTCATTGATGCATTGTTCCCATCGGGGGATCGTTTCGGAAGATTCGGAAAATCGGGGAGGTTCATCAACAGCAGTAACAGCAATTATTTCTTTTTCTTTGTTACTGTTGTTTTTCTTCTCTTCTCTATTCTCTTCTTCTCTTATAAAGTTTTGCTTAAAGCTTGCTTGCGAAGGTTTGTTACAGCACTCATTATCAACGAATTGAAACAATTTTTCGGTTAAAAATTCATCCGTGTTTTTTTCAGTCGCATTTTTCATGCTTTCCGCACTGTTTTTCACGTTGTTTTCCGCACTGTTCGCCATGTAGATTTCCTCCTTGCTATCCATGCAGGGTGCATCACTGCCTTTCCCCTCATTGATTCCGTCCCTCCCTATTTCAGACGCTGTGGGCACAGTTGCTTTCACCGTCTTTTTCTTACTGCTTTTTCCTCCTTTACTACCGGCGGCGGCACGTTTCTCCAAAAGTTTGTTCTGATACCCCATCACCTCATCCAAATAGAGAGATCGGAAATACCCGTCCTCTGTAATAACAAACAAGTTAAAGTCTTTGATAAGATGTTGCAGATTTTCCACGGTAACGCCCCATTGTTCGGCCAATAAATCCAGTTCGTTAAAATCATGTTTGTACTCCTCCTGTTTCCGCAGAAACAAGATCGTTTTAAGATACAATCCCAGCCCCATGCATTTCATGTCGGCATTCAGCTTCATCATTTTGTAATCCGACATCAAGCTGCAATTCAGCCGGATAAACTGCTCTGTATAATCCATTTTTTTAGCGTTAGCATCAATTATAATGCAAAGGAACACAAAAAAGAAATAGGGCATTGCTCACAAAAACAGGCAATTGTTAATAAATATTTCGTATCTTTGCCGGGACATTTTGTAAGTAGCTATGATTATGCTATTTACATATTATTATTTAACAATTTAATTTTTTATTGACATGAAAAAAATTTGAAGTCATCAGCATCTGTATCGGTAATGCCGTACGAAAACACGATTTGAACCCCAGCAACTTGGACGACGAAGGTGTGATAGGCCGAAGTACCGCCACCAAAATTCGCGACGGAAAGATTGTGACTCCAAATTCTTACTTTAAAATGATGAAATGGCTGGAAAGGGAGAGACCGGAGATTTACAAAGAAGCCATGGAGCACATCCTGAAAGGACTGAGCAAGCTCAAAATGGAAGAGTAACCTCCCGGCTTCCACGAGGTGGGAATTTCCCTCTGTAAACGGGGGGAAACGGGAAACCGCCATAGAGCGCCTCTGTATGGAGACTGCCTCTATGGCGGTTTTTTACACCTGGAATGCATGGAGTTATAGTTATTTTATTTCCAACTATAAATCCTCCTTTTTTACAAAGGAACAAAATCTATTCCGGAAATCCTAATCGGATAATCTTTTTTATCATTTCAGATGGATTTTGAAGTAAATGCCGCCGGAGAAGTATTTCCCGTTGTTCAATTCGGCAATCAGATTGATGTGGTCTTTCCAAAGCTGGTAGTGTGCTCCGATGTTCACGGTGCGGGCGTCATATTCGGCCATCAGATCCAGTCCGTTCAAAGCTTTCACCGCCAGGTTGTCTTCCGGCAATAGATTGAATTTGAAATTCACACCCGCGGCAGGCCTTCTGTAATGAGGGAACCAGCAGGCACGGTAATCCACGTATGCAGCGTGAACGCCCAGCGTCCCTACCCCAGCGAAACTGAAATGCTTGGTTGCCGCCAGATAATATCGTGTAAAATGATTGTTCTGCATACCGTCCTCATCGAACTTGATAGCCCCACCGCCGTATGATTCATGCGAGGTGGGATCGTCCAGACCAAGGACTATCTGCGGAGTCCAAGGCTTCCACCAGCCTTCTTTCCACAACCGCAGACGGGCATTGAAGGCGCGGTCCTGATTGGTGTACTTTCCCCAAGACTGCTCCGGAAAATAAGTGGAGCCATGCTCCGCATAATTGATGGTGCAGGTGTATCCCACTTCGAGCCAGGGGAAGATGGTTATGTTCAGATAATAATTGAATGTGTATTTTATCTCATTGGTAGTAAGATACTGCAACGGAACAAGATGTAACACATTCCCGCCCGCCATAAATGTCTTGTCTTTTTGCATCTCGGCAGTGGGGGCATGAAGAAGTCCCGTTGTGCCGTATAGCGCCTGTGCCTGACTCTGTAACGAGCTAATCGCAATAAGGCATACTAAAATTAATCGTATTTTTCTACTCATTATTATGAGAAATCCATCTATCTTTGCTTCCATGAAACGTTTGCAAGCGATAGTGTTATTAGTATTGAATGGGATGGTTTGGCTGGTGTCTTTCATTCTGCTCCTGCCCATTGTTTCCTTATATAGTTTATGGAAACTATGCAAAAGGATCTTTGTAAAGCCCCAATAATTGTTTTGCAAAATAGTAAAAGAACTGAATATCATCTATAAAATAGCGTTTGAACAGTCGCTTGGGTTCTTTCAGAAAGCGATAGAACCATTCCATCGCCAAGATTTGGAATATTCTGGGAGCACGCTTTATGTTGCCGGCTTCGAAGTCGATGGTAGCACCAAGAGCCATAAATAATTTCACACCGGACATACGGCTACGGTATTTTGCTATCCACTTTTCTTGCTTGGGTGCACCAACTCCGACCAACAACACAGTAGCACCACTTTCATTGACAATATGTATCAGTTCTTCACACTCCTGTTCGTTCTTCTCGAAACCGTAAGAAGGTGAATGAGCGCCGACCACTATTTGCCTCCCTACTCTCCTGTTTATATTCTCCATCGCCTTTTTAGCAACTCCCTCGGCTGCTCCTAACAGAAAAATTTTACAATTGGGATTATTGGCATGATAGTTATAGAATGCCGTAAAGAAACTGCTTCCCGGAATAGCCATCGGTAAGGATCGCTTTAATAGTTTTGATGCAAGATAAAGAATCTGGCTATCGCATACTATCCATTCCGCTTGCTGATAGATGTCGTAGAACTCTCTGTCATGCTGAAGCTTTATTAAGTGGTCGAGGTTGGGGGTGTAGAGTACACCTTCGGCCATTTGTTCTAACAACTCTTTTTGGGTAAGAGAGAGGATATTAAGATTAAGGAAGCGAACTATCGTTTTAGCTTTCATTTATTATCTTACTTTTAATTTTCAAAGCAAATTTTATTTTCTCAAGGCTCAATAAGAAAAACACTTTGCCTAATAATATCATCATAATAGTTACGCTATTCAATAATAACAATATTCTGGCTTTTTAATTATTCCTTACAACTCCCTTAAAATAACCTTAGCTTTAGGTCCAACTACAGTACAATTATCAGGAACATCTTCTATCACAACAGCACCTGCACCAATCTTTACATTATTACCTATTCTAATCTTTCCAATAACTACAGCACCCGCACCTATAAAAACATTATTTCCAATAGTTGGAAAACCATTATTATATCCTATAGTTGCATTTTGATAGATAGTAAAATTATTACCTATTATACTGCCTCCCCCTATAACTGTACCATTTCCATGAATAACCATAAAGCCTTGACCAATTACGGTCGATCTTTCTATATATAAAGTGTTAGATTTTCCATATAGAAAATTAAAAATAATATATTTATAACCTCCTAATCTCCAAATAAGCTGTTTTCGGAATTCAGGTTTAAGAATAATCGCAATAATCAAACGCACAAACGAATTCTTCACACCCCTATAATAAAAAGGTTGATGTTTTGCCCAACGATTTACGTCTGTATTTATAATTTCTCTTTTCTTCGATAATAAATAACATACAAGTAAAGGGAAATAAAAAAGTGTAAAAAAAGGCAACGAGAATTTCAAAAATATATTTCCATTCATCCTCATATTTCATTTAATAAATGTTAGTATATAAATATAAATATAATAACATATAGCTATCGGATAATATAGCCAACGTAAAATTATATTTCCATCAAGTTTACGCTGTAATTTACAGAACATCCCCAAATAATCAGCCGGATGTAAAAGCAAAACAGTAATATTAATTTTTACGTCTTTAATAGATTTATCTGGTATACGTTTTCCTGACGAACAATTATCAAATCGATGTTTATCAAGGTCATTAAGAAATCTGCAACGGCGATGATTTGCAAAGACAGAAGCACGCAACACTATTTTTGCCAATTGCTTTTCAGGAATCGGAGATTCAAGCAGCCAAACAGCAATTCCTTCTATCTGCAACAACATACATTCTTGCATATGCTTTATATATCTCTGATAAATTTCATCTTCTTTTCCACTTACTTTTAAAATGGGGATTATTTCATTCTTATCATTCCGACCATATCCAATTACACTACCATGCTCTGCTGTTAGCATTTGTTCATACATAGAACAGTTTGTACAAAATATTCCATAATATTTAGATTTATCATACTTTGTACGATAATCAAAAAGCAAACCTTCCCGATGACAAATATTATATTCTTTCCAAATCTCTTTAGCACGCGAACCTATATAAAATCCATATATATTATAACCAAAAGTAGAACACATCGCCTGCTGCGAGTGATTATACCAGCCTTCATCAATGATATAAATATTACCATTAGAAGCCTTAAAACTATTCATATACTCATGCATCAATTTATATTGTTCGCCATCAATTGCTTTTTGATCACGAGCTGTAAAACATACTTTTCTACTATTATAACAATATTCTCCTCTTGATTGTCGATCTAACGGTGTTATAAGTACCTGTAAGGCATTAAAGATTTTCAATAAAAAGTATCCTCCCCTACTAAGAAAAGCAACTTTATCTATTTTCAAATCATTTACCCGAGTTGTTAACTTTTGGTTAAAATAATACAAAACAAGGCTATATTCTTCAAAATTGGTATGACGATATAGCCACCAACTCTCTTTTCGTACAATTCGCTTACTATAATCCCAATTCAGTTTACGGCTTATGTTCGTCCAAACTTTATGCTTCAAAGGAAAATACCATTTACCTTTGATTCCATTTATTTTTGCCATCTTTACATCTGAATGCCTATTATCTCCATACATCTCCACATATTCAGGATCCAAATGTAAATCATTCAACACATAAACATACAAGCTGCCATCACTCTTTGTACAATTAAAAGTTTCAGAAACATACACTCCATCAAATAAATCATCAAGGTGAGATTTCATTAAAAATGCATTATATGCTTCTTGTGGTAAATAAAAATCAGAAACGATATAAATTTTCGCTCCATCCATCTTAGCCTTTCTGAAACGTTTTACCAAATGTTCATTAGGATATTGACATCCCAATTCAACAGCTATATCTATTTTCAAAGATTGTATAATAAACTGTTCTTTATTTACAGCCAATTGGGTAGTTTCTATAAGTTTATCATAAAGCAAACCTATTACCAATTGATAAGGAGGCTCTTTATATTGCATCCTTAACTTATTACGACATTCATGCAGCAAAAGTTCTAATGTAGACGATGTCTGATTATCACCTATCACTGGATATTTATGAATAAGTGCTTTAGCCCATTGGACATAAATTTGAGAGGAATGGATACGGCGGAACATTACTGTATCAAAAAAATCAGTAAAAATTATCTTATTTGACATAGATTCTAAAATTTAAGAATAAATATACTATTATGTATATTCTTTTTTATTGCAGCCAAACATGTTCTATGTAATTTTTAGTTTTCTAGAAAATATCAAACTTATATATGCTATTTTTTCAATATTTTTCCATAAATCAATTTATAAACATTTTCTGAATAGCAAGTATTTCGAATCAGAATATCATTAAAATACTTATTTATCTCATCTGTTTGCTTCATTAAATCACCAACGTACAAATGGTGTATCATATCAACCAACTCATCTATTGTACTCGTCTTATTAATAGAACATAATGCATAATACTCCTTATCCATATCCGTAGCGTTTTTCAAATATTCAAGATGATCTGGAGTAAAAAAAATGATAGGCCGATTCAATAATGCATAATCAGTAAAACAACTCGAATAATCTGTCACAAGACAATCTGCAATAGCTAATAACCCTTGACTAGAACGAACATTTCTATCTTTAAGCACAAAAATATTATCAGAACATACCATATCATTAAGCAAAGTAACAGGATGCAATTTTATTAAAAAAACACAGTTCATCCTTTCCAATATATCATTTAGTCTTATATTAGTTATTAAAGCATTCACTATCTTTTGCATTATAAAATTTCCCTCTTTTCCCCAACGATATGTCGGCATATATAATATTATTTTTTTATTAGCCGGAATTTTTATATCTGTTAAGACCTCTTCACGACAAATCGCTTTACTGAAAAAGTCATTTCTTGGTTGTCCTGTAATATAAGTATTATTCTCATTTGTATTAAAACGAATATAAAACTGTTTTCTTGTATATTCAGAAGTTGCACAAGTGATATTTCGATAAGTCCATGAAAAGAAAAAATTCATAATCCTCATTATCCTAATTTTATACCCTTGATATGTAGCTCCATATATTTTCTTAAAACCCACACCATGCCATAAGGCTACGACTAGTGCCCCACCGACCAAAGGTATTGAACCAAAATCATCAATTCCATGAGTCATATAAGCAACTCCACATCGAATAGAAATCCATTTTCCTTTCCATGAATTAATTAAATATCCTTCATATCCAGCTTCGCAAACTTTATAAAGTTCATCTTTATTATATGTAAGCCATACAGGACGAATTTCACCTTTATGAAACTCATATATGTGCTCAAAAAGAGCTCTAGAATTATCCTCATATTTCCTACCACCATATGCTCCAAAAACCCAAAGTTTATTATCTCTAAAAGGGATAATACGACACAAATTAAAAACCAAAACATTTATTATCCATAAAAATTTTCTTTTTGAAAATAAAGTATAAATAATCATGGCCGTTTTCTTAATTATTTCTATTCGTTTCAGCATGAATTAAAGCAAAAATTCATTGTATACTCATTAAAAACTGTGCGATACTCTGCTCCAAAGTAAGGCCTTTCCTAAAAATTCCTGCAGTTCCTCCTACAAATATAGAAGCTCCTAATTCACGCATATATTTTGCTCGTTCACAACTCACACTACCATCTACACAAATTTCAATATTATCAAACTTATGTTTGTGGAGATATAGTTTCGTTTCTCCCACTTTTTCCATCATACCATGAATCATAGCGCTTCCTGCAAATCCAGGAACAATAAGCATCAATAGGATAACATCCACATAAGGTAAATATTTACGCACTTCTTCAATAGAAGTATCAGGATTCAGAGCTAAACCAAATTTTGCACCTTTTTGCTTAATAAATGCTACATTTTCCATGATACTTTCTTTACATTCACAATGAATAGTAACAATATCATTTTCACGAATATTCATTGAACGCACAATGATTCTAGGATGTTCCATCAAAAGATGAATATCAAGCGGAATAGTAGTAATATTACGAATAGCATTCACAAAATCTGGCCCAAATGTCAGATTAGGGACAAAAGAAGCATCCATAATATCAATATGCAAATAATCTACATGATTCATCTCCAAAATACGAATATCATGTTCAAGATTTACCAAATCTGCACACATCATGGAAACAGACAATTTTGTTTTTTTCATTTTTCTTTATAATATTCTATTAATCGATCAAACATTTCTTCCAAAGAAAAATAAGGTTCCCATCCCAACTGTTTTAACTTATCCACATTCAATCGCAACTTAGTAATAGGTGCATATCCCATATTGGACTTCAATTTCACAATAACCTTGGACTGTGAATTAAAAGCTTGCGAAAGCATTTCCGCCATACCACGAATAGAAGTATAAGTATTAGGATTAGCCACATTATAAGCCTCTCCATTTTTACCTTTCAACAAAAGATAAAAAATAGCCATTATTGCATCTATCGTATAACAATAAGGTTTAGATGATTCACCAGATGTATGCATGATTAAATCTTCCCCCTTTATTATACTTTTTGCAAACTGAGCAAATACACGAGTATCTTCCAAAGAAACTCCTGCTCCAAAAGTTTGTGTCAATCGAGCTATTTTTACAGGTACACCATATTCTTTCGCATACGAATGGCACAAGCATTCTACCATTTTTTTCCCTAAAGAATAGCCACTACGAACATCAAGAGGATTAATATACCCACTATTTTCCTCTTTAATTTCAATTTCATCAACAACTACCCCATAACTTTCCAAAGAAGAAAGATAAACAAAGCTCTCTACTTTATGGGTACATGCATAAGAAAGCAAACTGTTTGTACCCAAAAATGCTGTATTTATCGTTTCAACAGGATATTCTACATAAAATTGGGAAGATGTTGGACTAGCACAATGGATAATATAATCTACAGGAACTTCAATAGATGACAATGCATCACACATATCCTGATAAATCCAAATAACAGGGGCATCACCAAATATTGCCTTTACCTTTTCAGCATTCCGAGCAATACCCACTATAGACAGTTCTACTTTTTTTAACTCTTTCATTTTCAACAAACATTTAATAAAAATAGAACCTAACAAACCAGTAGCCCCCGTTACTAAAAAGCTTTTTTGATTTATTTCTTTACCAAAAGGAAAATGTTCTACAAAAAACATCAAATCCTTATCTACCATCAAATTATCACTCATTATCTTGATTTATTATCTGTTCAAAACGATGCAAATCTTCGGGAGTGGTCAATTTGAAATTAATTTCTTTACCTTTAGATAAAAAAACTTTCATGCCACAACGAAAAGCGAATTCGGCTCCACCCGTCACAACCGAAATTTCCTCATAACTTCTACAATTATGAATAGACAAATATTTGCCTAATTTGAAAGCTTCAGGGGTTTGCCCTGCATGCAACGTACTCCTTTGGGGAACTCCAGTTATGCAGCCACTTTCCATACTAACATAAATAGTATCCTTCACATCAACAGTTGCAATAGCCGCATCATTATCCATACACCCTTTCAAACAATCTTCTATTATGTCTTTATCGACCAAAGGACGAACTGCATCATGAATGATAACAATGTCATCATCTTTAAAACCATTGGCTACAGCACATTTTAATGACTGATAAATAGTATGCTGTCTAGTTTCTCCTGGTAAAGAATAAAACACTGGACAATTCACTCCAAGTTGAATAAGAGATGTTTCAACTAAAGATTTCCACTGTGGATCCAGTGAAATAATAAAAGCATCAATAAAACCACTATCCATAAATTGTTTTATACAATATATGATAATAGGCTTACCACCAACCATGATATATTGTTTAGGAATGTCAGTTCCCATACGAGTACCCACTCCACCTGATAAAATTATTGCAATATTCATATTCTAAATTATTTGTTTATCAAATTCACAAACATTGTCTTTAACCATAAAAGAGAAAAATAAATATAGTACTTACAATTTTTTTTTAGTCCCAATAATTGTGCATCTTCTTTTCTTCCTAAAAAACGATTTTTAGCCGATAAACTATCTGTAACATCATACAAAGCAACAACTATTGGCCGGTAAAGAAATCTACCATTTGATTTATATATTCGATACATCATTTCATAATCTCCTGAAAATTTATATTTCAAAGAAAATTTATATTTTATTGCTATATTTTTTTTCACGAAAGTACTTTGATGGCAACAACCTTTAGTTGGACAATATTTTGTAGTTTCAAAAAACAATAAAGGCTTCTCATATTTTTGACCGTCTTTATTTACATAAATTCTATCTCCATATATAAAATCAAAGCTACTATAGTCTTTATTAAAAATATTAGACAAAGTAATATTTGAATAGAACATATCCCCTGCATTCATAAAATTAACCCACTCTCCAGTTGCCATATCAATGCCTTTATTCATAGCATCATAGATACCTTTATCAGGTTCACTAATCCATTTAGCTATTTTAGAATCATATTTTTTGATTATTTCGATTGTTCCATCAGTACTTCCACCATCAATAATGATATATTCAATTTCTTTATATGTTTGACTTATAACGCTTTTTATCGTTTTTTCCAATATTCTACTACAATTATAAGTCACAGTAACAATTGTAATCTTCATCGCCACTAAATTTTACAAATGCATTTTTATAAAAAATAAATTTAAGCTATCTCAATATTGCTTTATTTACAACTATAAATTTTCTTATAATGTTTCATTATAAAAAAAGCATTTTTTACTCTTCCAAAGAAGCTTGATCTTATTAAAAATAAACTAAGTGATTTTTTTAAAAACAAATGTTGTTCCTCAGATAAAAATGGTACTCTTGATAATATTTGATCTATTACAATAGCACGATTAGATAATTGATTATGTAATAATTGCCCAATAAAAGATTTAACTCTCGAATTACGTATCAACCTGGCATCACCTACACAATTATTTCCATGTTGCCTATACAATGTTATTACAGATTTTGTGTAATTTATACCTCCATAAAAGCATGCCAATTCAGCAAACCACGCATCATGTGCTTTTGCCTCTCTTAAGATAGGCAAAGCTAAATCAAAAAATTCTTTTTTTATTAACATAGAGGCACCTTGGTATGGACTTCTAAAAAATAAAACAGAGTAAGCTTTCTCCAAATCATTTTCCGGAATACAATCTAGAGCTTCTTGATAATCCAATAATTTATGAAGGGATTTTCCTTCTTTATCGATCAATTCAGCGTTTCCACAAGCAAGCATCTTATCACCAATAGTATCTAGCAAAATTTCTAAATGATTAGGTAGCCAAATATCATCTTGATCTGCTAAAGCCACAAATTTTTCTTGTGTATGTTGAATTGCTTTTTCAAAATTTCCTAAGAAACCTAAATTTTTATCATTCCTTAAGATTCGAATTCTAGAATCAGCTATAGCATATTCATTTAAAATATCCCAAGTACTATCTTTTGAGCAATCATCACAAATCACTAATTCAAAATTCCGAACAGATTGATTCAAAATAGAATCTAATTGCTCCCTCAAAAACATCTCGCCATTATAAGTAGCTAAAGCTATTGACACTCTTTTCTCACGGTTTTCCATCAGTTTCTTTCTTTATTCTCAAAACATAGTTATATCTATTAATTGCTAATATCATCATTATCATCAATAATATAAATATGCTTTTTTGCTGACTATATGCTCGATAAACATTTGAAGCAAAACCAACAGAGTATAAATGTATTATGAACAAAAGGAACAAAAAAGAATCGATAGGTATTTTATCTGATTTTTTATATAGTTTCATACATATCAAACATAAAAAAAACGATAAAACAAAGGTCATTGTAAGTCCAAAATCTGAAACAAAATCTCCTATAAATGTATAAAACACCTCCACTCTCCTACCATTTTTAGCTAAATAATGTTCGTCACGTTCTTGATATGTAGTATATGTTTTTAGTCCTAACATTTCTTTTAAGTAACATAAGTTAACATCACCATTTGTATTATGCTCAGCATTCCACATTTCATTATTAAACTTTATAGGTCCTTCTGACACATATAACAGTAGCCATCCTTCTAATGATTTATTAGTAGTACCACTATTATATCGTCCAAGTGTAATGATAGAAAAAAAGATTACCAAAGGAATACTCAAAGCCAACAGTATTTTATAAAATCTATTCACTATTTTTTTTGCAAATAATGAAAACATCATCAAGAAACAACAAAAATAAAGTAATAACAATATAAGTATCACTCCTCTTGCACCAGTATTGATGCCAATCAATAGATTGTTTATCAATGCAATTCCTAATCCGAATTGTAATACTTTAGAAAATCCTTTTTTTGTAAATGAATAAAAAAACACGAATGTCGTAAAAATTTTAACATACCCAGATGCAACCAATAATTTATTGCCAATAAAAGAATAAACATCTAATTCACCATTTATTCTTTGTTCATAAATATATCCAATATCCTTTCCTGATGAATAAAACAACAAATAAATATTTTCAAAAAATGGTTCTATATTTATCAAAACTATCAATATTGACATATATTTAATAAACTTCTCATTACCTCGTACGTCAATCGCACTTATTCCATCTCTTTTCAAAAATGGATATAAGCACATAATTGTAGTAATATATAAATAAACAAAAGGAAGTAAAGTTATATTCAGATCCACTCCTAGTATATCTAATACATTATAGTAAAAGATAGCACCTATATGGGATATAACCAATATCAACAAAACTAAAAGTCCAACATTCAATTTGCGTTTGAGCAAATAAAAAAAGAAAAAAGAAAGCAAATAAGCTAGAGCATTTAAAATAAGAATAATCAAATCCTTATGCATACCGAAATTTCAACAGATTACCACACGATATTATATAATGAACACCTAATATACAACCTCCTAAAATAATGTATTCAATCATTCCCATAAAATTATAGTGATAAAGACAATACAATCCTACTAAAGCTAAAAACAAGGGGAATACATAAAAACTTTCACGAATAAACAACCGTAAAGGAATCCCCTTCTTTATCAACTTATACACAAAAAATTGAGCGGAAATCATTACAATTATTTCAGAAGTTCCCCAAACAATAGCAGAACCTACACTTTTCATAGAAGGAACAAGCAAAAGATTTAATATAATTCCTGTAAATGCACCTATAATAGAATTAATAAGAATATACTTATCTTTTTTTAATGGCATTAATATCTGAACTATTATAATTTGCTCGTATCCGATAATTAACATTAAGGGCATAACTAGACGCATTGGGCAAACTGCCCCTTCATACCCTGTTCCACTTATTATTTGTATAATCTCAGGAGAAAAAATTATAGTATACACAATTAATGGAAGAGTAAATTTAAATAATATCTTATTAGATTTTGCCAATAAATTATTAAAATCACCTATCCGATTTTCAGCCACAAGTGCACTCATTCTTGGAAGCATGACTCCTGTAAAAGCACTATACAAAGCCATTATTATAGAATATAATTTCACTGCTGTTGTATAATAACCCACTTCTGTATCACTTGAAACTAAACCAAGGAAAGCAATATTAAATGTAGTATACATCGAAGTGAGAATTGAATAGCTTCCCATAATCAGTATAGTTTTACTATATCGGCTAATATCCCCTTTGAAAAAAGAAAAAGAAATAAATCTACGAAGATACCCCCAATTAAAAAAAGCATTGATAGCATACATTGCACACATAAAAAAATAATACTCTCGATAATCAGACTCATCATTTACAAATATAAAAATTCCTATAAGGCAAATTGTCTTAATAATAATTGAACGAAAAGTTATAAAACGAAATTCCTCCATCCCTTTATAAAACCATTCTATAAGAAAAACATTCGCCAATAACTTAAAGACCCCAATCCACATCAAATCACGATGAGCTTCTAATCTAGGAACAGTAAACATTAAAGCTATCAGAATGATTAAAACAATTGATGTCGCTAACAAATTTAACCTAATTATATCTTGAAAACAATTAGACAATTTCGTTCTATCACCTTTTTCTTTTGCCACTTCTCTAATACCAACAACATTAATCCCCATCATAGAAAATAAAATGAAATAATTTATAATACCATCTATAAAATTACATAATCCAATATTAGCTACTCCTAAAACTCGAGAGACATATGGATATACTAGTAAAGGAAATAAATAATTAGAAAGTACTAGCACTACGCTATAAATAAAATTTGTTCTAATTGTAGCCATATAACAATTAATGAAACCTTAATAAGCATTAGAAACTATTGTCCCTACAACAATTGAAAATAAAAAAAACGATAGACAATATATCCAGTCACTTATACTCATCCGCAAATTCTTATCCAAAATTTGTTTCTCTATCATTATTGAAATAATAAAAGCCAAAGAAAATATTAAGAAATTAAAGGAGTCAAGTTTGAGTCCTACATAATAACAAACTAATATTCCCACTGTTATCAACCCATAAAAAGAAAATAATGTGATAACTATACGTAAAAATAAACGTTCTAAATCCATAACTATATTCATTAAGTAAACAGTTTTTTTGTCATACGACCACACTTAACCATCTCATTTTCTATATTTAATTTTCTTGTTTAATTAATAGTTTCATTTTTCTGTATAAGAATAGACCCACATATTGTAGAACTATAACTAATATACAATTTCAAAGTGTCATGAAAAGATTCTAAAATAGAATTTATTAATAGTTGTCTAATTATCAATAAACGATAGAGATTATTAGTATTTTATTTTAATATTTGTCTCAACTTTCCATGAGACCTTTTTTTTATCTACTTTTAATCTCACAACCCTTCATTCCATAACTTTTTCATTCTTCCCCACCTTTATAAGCAAAAATAGACTATCAAAAATTTACGTATTTCTTCCAAAACACACTCTTCTTTTGTTTTAAAAACATCCTCAACAAATGTAATTGAATTAAAAGGCTCCAGCTTCTTTAGCTCTTATGACCAACTAAGAAATGAACTATATATAACAATAAGTATGACTCACTTAAAAAAGCCTGCACCAAATATTATTCCAGCTTCTGACTAAACAATAAAACCGTTTCGGTAAATTCTACAATGACAGAGGTTAGTCTAGGATTATCAAGGCAGACAATAATCGCTGCACCATTCAGCTCCCTTTCAAAATCCCGAATATCAACGGGCATAAAAATAATTAAACTTATTAGTTGAAAATGCAAGAATAAGAATTAATATAGTCAAGATTAAGAATTACCATACTTCAAAATAGGTAGCGTCTTGACCTGTACGTTTCTTAAAGTCCTCCTTCATCTTCTTTTCCAGCTCCTTAACATATTCACGCTTTAATCTTCTTGCTTCTTCCAGCCGGTGCAAAGCATCTTCGCGTGTCATTTTCTTAGTGCTTTTATCTCTCATATTCTCTTGAATATTCATATTATTCCACATGTAATAGTAGAAGGACTATCTTTCGACCCATTTTTCAACCATCATCCCTTTTATGATTAAAAAATAGATGAAATCAGACAATTAGCATCCAGTACTATATCAATCATTATAAGGCACTCTCAAATGTTCTTTCAATATAGCCTCATTCTTATCCTGATCCCACAAACCTTCATTCCACAACTTATCCATATCCTCTTCTACTCTTTGAGCAAAGTAGGCTGTCAAAGATTTACGTATTTCTTCCAAGGCACGCTCGTCTTTAGCATAAGAAAACATCTTTAACAAGTGTAACTGGACTGAGTTAAAAGGTTCTGATTTCATATTCTTTAGTTTTTATTGCAAACAAAAGAACAAATTATATTTCACTTATTCTAGCGATTCAACTTGTTTTTAATTCACAACACTGTTCTTACCACCTACAATGCCATTTCAATGCCTCAGCCACCGGTCATAATCAGCCAACCGATTGATCAACTGCTGCTTACTCTTTTTCGGCTTTTCCTCTTTCTTCCACGGATCAACTGCCTCATGCGCCAAATGATAATAAATACTGCTATCCGTACAACCATAAAGTGTAACCACAGCAAGCGCACGCGACTGCTCCGCCTTGACGAGAGGAAGCATCGTCTGCATAACGCCAACCAGCTTTGCCGCCTCTTCTTCCATACCCAATATAGTATAAGCCGGCAGCAAAATGGCATAAAGCTTGCAACGCATCACATCCGTATCCATCTGGAGATTGCCATATTCCTTCAACGCCTTGGCAGCCAGGGAACGATCTTCCTCACTCACCCCCTCCGCACTGTGATAACGCTGAAGAGCACTGTGCAAACCATTCAACATACAGTCATTGTCCAGACGGGTATATACATGCTTGTCCTCATCATTCAGGGCAATTACCTCATACTCACCCGGCATCACACGCAGCAGCGGAACCCACATCCAGTTCTCCACACATACCATCACATCCTTTCGCCCGGCTCCCGGCTGAATGACAACAGTCGCCTCCACCCCCTTAAACCGTCCCTCGGTAATGCGTATCCGGTCGCCCTTGCGCAAACCATCCGGCTGGGGTACATAAACAGGAAGTGTATTGGAATAAGAACGGGCCACCCACTGCAAATTTTCCATTGCGGCATCGGAAAGGTAAGGGAAATACTCCCGCTTCCGTTCCCTCACCCGAGGCAGGAAACTGAGCACAGGAAAACGTTGCATCAGCTGGAAAACATCACGCTCGGAGGCACGGACAAACACATAGTTGAAGAGTAAGGGACGCTGGGTATTGACGAATTTGCCGTCTATACGCTTCACTTCCTGATAGGAAGGAGCAAAAAAGCCGAATGAGGGCTCGCCTGCCTGTATGCGCCGGTCCTGCTCCCGTTGCAAACCGCGCACTCCTCCCCGATGGCAATCGGGAAGCGACAACACATACCAACGCACGGCATTGTTATTCCGCAAAGCTTCCAATGCTTCGGGAGATGCCACAGAACGCTTCGGTTTATCGAACTGATGGGATAGCTTTTTCATGAGGTTTATCGTCAGAAATCCACGCTGACCGATACTAGAAGACCATATCAATACAGTGTCTATAACTGACTGATAAATAGCTTTTTACACAGATTTCATTTGGTCTTTCTGAAATCTTTTATTTGTTGTCTCTTTCGTCCGAAGACGTCTTTTTGTATGCTTTTTATAAACATAACGTTGTGCCCTCAAAAAGATCTTCATTCCCTATAGAAAAGGGATTTAGGAACTTTTTGAGGGCACAAAGATACACTATAATTATGTATTATACAATAAAAGCACTTAAAAAATAGGAAAACTTACTTTTGATAAGAAAATATCAGAAGATATTTTTAATTACTACTGCAATAGGGACTGAGCCCACTCGGGAAATTCTTCTACATATTGCTTATATAAAGAACCGTCAACTGTACGAAACAGCAACTGAGGCATTTGATTTTCGACAGAATTATCATAAACATACACCCTGTCTACCAACGAAAGAGCCTTTCCCATGTTTAACAATGACTTATAGTAACGAGAAACCACTTTCGAAATAGGAACCTCATGACCACCGTTCAAGTAACGTTGAGTAATACGCTTTACATTTATTTCCGGACTTTCTGTACATACAAAAAAAATGCGGACAAAGAAATTATTCTCTTTAGCTTTCCGTACAAAATCCAACTTTTCATCAGAAGAAAATACTGTCTCAAACACAAAATCGATCCTTTTCTCCAAACATTCATATCTCATTTTGGTAGCGAGTTCAGCTGCTTTCATTACAGCATCGGGCGAATTCCAATCACCAAATTGTTCTTGAGCAATATTGTCAGGATTAATATATAGGCTGTTTTCTGTCCATTCATAATGCAATAACTGCATAGTTGTTGAAGTTTTACCCGAACCATTGGGACCGGCTACTATACAGAGAGTGGGACGCTTTTCTTCCATTATTTATTATCTTTTTCAGCTTTCTCTGACCTATACGCTTTTAATAATTCTTTTACAGCCTGCATTCTACGTTTCAATTCCAACTCTGCATGACGAGAACTTTCACGTGCAGACGTCGCAACCTGCTCCATGAGCGCATGAAGTTGAGCATCCGTAGGTTCTTCTAATGAATTAAGCCGATAAGTATTCAATTCCATCATTAAACATCTTTATATTAAGATAGAAACAAAGATAAACTTTTTATTTGAACGATACAAGTTCTTACCCCGGTTTCTTCATTTCACACTCCATCGGAGTTCTCTCCCTGCATCAGAACGTCATCATCACCATAAACCGCACGCCCCATTTATACGAAGACTATCATTACTGCACGCAAAAGCATTTTCTTGCCTAATATTACGACAAGTCTTTTCTTAAAGTCTTTAATAATAGAATATCTTTTTTTATTTCGGATATTTCGTCATACTCTTCAAAAGCCAAAACGGGTTTAAGAATGTTTTGCTCAAAATCGACAGCCGTATCCTCGCATAATTTTGACCCCATAGACACCAAAGAATTATACAAGCAATGTCCTCGGACATACAGATAGGCATTCTCTTTTTTCATTCCTAGAGTGGCATAATAAGCAGATTCCTTATTGAAATCAAACCCACAATTGTCTATTATGTCTTTTGTTTTTTCTAAAAGTTGAAAAGACAAACGCTCTAAAAATTGCTTGCCATTGCTTTGCTCATCCTCTTTTCTATATTGCAGTGATATGCATTGTCTGAATCTGTCCCGATTGAAAGATGTAAGTCCATTTCTTTCTTGATAGAGCATTAATAAAAAAGGTTCATACACGATAGCAGAATATTGTTCCAAAAATAAGGTGAAGTCAAATCCGTTTTGTTTATGATCAGTAAAAGAACGCTGTAGTTTGGCGGCAAAAGCACAATGATTCTCCCATGAATAGGTATAGGTCTGCAAAATTCCATCGACAGCCGATATATCCTCTCCAGCCAGACGGCGCAAGTCACTGTCAATACAAATAAAAAACTTCTGAGAAAGAAATCCTTTATATTTTAAACATTGAGCACACCCTGTCGTACGGTTTCCCTTCTCATTCATCGTAGCAGGCTTGAATTTATAACGTCCGGGACGATATTTAAGCAAAAGTTGTTCCCAAAACCATATATCGTCTTTATCTTCTACATGAACAACCGAATCCACCTTATATAATAAGGTAGATGCCGCCAATCGTTTGGCCACATCCTTAAAAAACACATGCTTGTCCACCGCCATCACCGGTCCTCCAAATCTTCTATGAAGATAATTTTATCCTCCCAGCCATTGACGAAAATATTGGGAGAATGAGTGGTCAAAATCAACTGGCATTGAGGGTTCAACTGACGTAATTTTTCTATCAGTTTGTCCTGCCAGCCAATATGCAGGGAGATTTCCGGTTCATCCATCAGTAGAACATTAGGCTTCTCTTCTTGCAGAAAAACCGTAGTCAGAATTAATAAGATTTGTTTTTCACCGGAAGACAATTGTTCCAATTGTATTTTATCCTCCGTTATGACTTGCATTCCTTCTAATCTTTTAATCAAGAACACAAGACTATTACTTTGGGGATCAATGGAAATTTCCTTGTTCGTCTCTCCTAGAAAAGAATTCACGACTTGAAAGTATGTTTCAATCCGTTTCCTTATCTTATCTGCCTCCTGCGGAAAATTCAGCATTTTCATACGATAATCAAAGAAAGAAGTGCCCTCTCCGTTCTGGTTGATAATGTTTTTCAAATCTTGAAGCAAGATACTTTCGGTCTTTTTTTTCGCGTTGGCGGGAATGTCGAAAGAACGGATATAGGTAACCGGACTGGATATTGCATTTCCGCTCAACGATTCGGCTATTTCCTTTTTAGTCTTTTGACCGGTATAATAATCGTGTATCAAATTCAGCAAGGTCGTTTTACCACTGCCATTGATGCCGACAAGGATATTCACATCATTGTTCAAGTCTGCCCAGTGAAGATTTATTCTTCCCCACATCCTGGTCACTTGAAACCGTTGAATATATTTATATGCAATTTCCATAAAAATGTTTTTTTATACACAAAGCTACTATTTTTTCAACTAACAGGCAATTAATTGCTTAGGAAACATTCACCGATTCCCCGAAAAGAGCATCTCTCCCTGCATCAGAACGTCATCATCACCATAAACCGCACGCCCCATTTGTTCGCATCGGGATGATCCAGATAATTCAGACGGCGGACATAGTCTATGTGCAATATCTTGAAAATATTGTGAATACCCACAGAGCATTCCATGTACGGGGTCTTCGAATCCATCACAAAGCTGGTAGGACGTCCGTCACGGGTCGGGAACAGGAAGAGCTCGCTGTCACCCGGATGCTTCATCGGATTGTTCTTGTCGGTTAAATGACCATACAACATCTTGAAGCCGATCGCCTCACGCCACTTCAGTTTCTTCAGCAAAGGAATACGGTTGAAAATCTTACCGTTCAAATCCCACGATACATCCAGAGAGGCGTAACGGTCGTTCAGGAACTCCATATTATTAATCAAGTTGAAAGTCTCGCGCTGCAGGATATAGGACAAGTTGGCCGCCGGCATAATCAGCAACGGGAACGGAACTTTGTTCCACTGCGCACCGCCTTTCACGAACATGTCAATCTTACCCCATGACGAGAACCAGAAACGCTTATACAACCCGATCTCTGTCAAGTTATAGTTATACTCTCCGCCCAGCACCCCCTTGAAACCGGCCGTGTGCGACAGCGTAAATACCGAAGCGTCAAAAGAAACCGGAATACGGCGTTGTTTGGTATTGATAAATGTCTCACCCGGAGCGTAGCGGAAGGCCAGGGAAGCTTCCATGGTCTGAATCTCAGGAATCAACGTTTTCTGGTCATCATTGGTTATATAGGCCAGACCGCCGGTAGGCTCGTCCTTACTATTCTTCACTTCCACCGTGGTCTTCAAGCCAAACTGTGTCTCGTTCTCGTACTTCAAGGCGATGTTCCGCACGTAGGACATCTGATCTACCGTAGAAGTCTTGAAAGATACGAACACGTTGTCTTTATCTGTCTTCAGGAACTTATCCGTGGGAGACATCACATCATACTGATAGCTGAACGTGATAGAGTTCTTCGGGAACTCGCGCGGCAGGTATTCCTTCTTGTTGAAAGAGTATTCCACCTCACCCATATACTTGGAACGATGATCCTTGAACCCGTATGCATAATATCCCTTGAGGAACAGATGCGGATTCAGGTTGGCCGTGGTCTGCGCGCTCATACGCAGACGCAACCCGTCGATATAGTTATTGGAGATCATGGTGTTTACCGGACCGATATCTACCTTGCTGGGATGCTCCTTGGTGCCGGTCTCCACAAAGTTCTCGATAAACGCCTTCAATACAAAAATCACGTATTTGAATCCCGGCATCTGCTCCAGACGCTTCACCAGCATATCCATAGAGCTCTCGGTCTGCGTAAGCGGAACCGGCCGGTATTGATTCCAGAAATCGTCTCCGCGCATCATGGCGTCCGCCTCTTTGATCTCGGCCCCCTTACGCTTGAAAAGTTGCTGCGGAAGCTCATCGAAGGCATAATCAGAATAACGGGTAGTCCTTCGTATCTGGAATCCTTGCATGATCTTCATCAAGGTCATCTCCACAATCATGTCATCGGTCTTCAACACCCACTCCCCATTGGGCAATTGCTCGAACTCCTGAATAATATCCATATTGTCTACAAAGTTCACCCCCGATTTCTTGGGAAGGTTCATCGTACATTTCTTCACCGTATAAGACGAGTCGGCCAATACGTAAAGATGCCCCGTGAAACCGAAGTCCTGCGAGTTATTGGGAACGAAGGTGAGATGGAAGCACTTGTCCTTGTCCACAAATGTGGTGTCCATAATGTAAAACTTATAAAAAGAGATGGCATCACTGGACGAAATAGGGCTGATGAAAGGATACTGCAACAGACGAATATCATTGTCGTAAATATTCACATCCGTAAAGACATCCTTCAGCACCGTGCTCAGCATATCTCCTGTTGCAAACAGTTCGTTCACACCCGTAGAGCTCATTCCTTTGATAAGGGTCTTCTCACTCTTGGGATGTTTACGGTAAATTTTCTGCGAAGCAGTCTCGTCCACCGAAATAGGAAGGATGAATTTATTGGTTTCCTCACAAAGTTCGATCTGGTCTTTCAGGAAAGGCATCTTTTTATACATGCCTTTTTCCAGCATCTCGGGAGTCACATCATTCAGTGACATTGTGATCTTCTGATACTTATTGTATTGATAGTAATCGTTCTCGCTCAACTTATTATTTTTTTTATGAGCGATCACCTTCTTCATCAGTTCCACTGCCGGATTATTCTTACGGGAGTACTTCTCTCGTTTGGGCTTCACCACCACTTCGTCCAGCATGATGTCATCCGGCCTCATCCTCACATTTAGGTTCTTGGTGACACCGGGAATTATATTCACCACTTTTGTTACATACCCCACCGCCGAAAAGGTGAGTTTATTCCAGCCTTTACGGGTTTCTACCTTATAATTTCCATCATTACCGGTAATGCTTCCTACGCCTTTCCCTTCATAAAAAACAGACAAGTATGGTATGGGGTCATTCGTCAATGAGTCTGTTACAACGCCTTGTATATTTTGGGCTGACACCGAAATGCAGCATCCTAATAACAAAAATAGTAGAAACGACTTAATATGTATTGTATTCATTCTTTTCACCGCTATTTTTATGAGCCCGCAAAGTTAAGCATTAACTTAAAAGAAAGTTGCTAATATAAGCTAATAATTACAGAAATCTTACATATAGACCAATAAATAGGTGAAATTTAACACAGACAGAAGCATTATGCAAGAAACAAAAAAGGGGTCTTTTCACAAAGCCCCCTTTTTAAGTTTTCAATAGGTATTAGTTTTTTTTAAGGTAAAAAGATTGTTTTCAGGATAACGATGCAAATATCGAGCCTTTTTTTAAACCAGCCAAATAAAAAACCATGCCATACAACATGTTTTTAGAAATTTCTGTCTTTTTTGGCAAATTATTATTCAAAATGCTCTTTATCGGCCTCATTACATATACAAAGATAGCAAAAATTTAGACTAAAACAGCATTTTAATGAGTTTTTTCTTTTCCCAAGAAATGTTCATCCACTGTATCGCGATGTTTCAACACCTTTGCATCGATGAAGAAAACAATCTCTTCGGCAATATTGGTTATATGGTCTCCGGCACGTTCCAACTTACGGATAACAGTACCGAGTTCCAGGCAAGTCTGGAAATTATCGGGATGTGTTTCCAGATATTTTGTAAGGACGACAGGAGCCTCTGCATTGATTTCGTCTAGAAAATTATCTTTACTGAATACATGAAGGGCTAATTCCAGATTTTCTTCATTCAACGCGCCCTTGGTCATTTCGAGCATACTGAGGACTTGCCTCAACATCTCTTCTATACGCAGACTATGAAGGAGTTCACTATCCAGCACCGTTTCCTCGCTTCTTATCACAAAACGGGCTATGCCTTCGGCAAAATCCCCCAAGCGCTCCAAATCACTGTTTATTTTGAACATGGCCAGTACAAAACGCAGATCAATGGCTACCGGATTGTATAGAGCGATGATGTCCTCTACATCACTATCAATTTTCAACTCAAACGCATTCACCCTTTTCTCACGGACAATGACTTGCTGTGCCTGGTCACGGTTAAAAGTCAGCACGGCCTCCCCTGCCCTGTCCAGCTGATTGTAAACCAATGTCCACATCTCGTTCACTTCCTTTTTCAGTGACACAAGTTCTGATTCTATAAATTTCACCATATTCTTAATTCTTGCTTTGTTTATTATTATTTCTTTCACCGCATATTGCACAACGCTGTGATGCATGCTTTATCCGAAACGCCCTGTAATATAATTCTGGGTCGCTTCTTTGCCCGGATTCGTAAATATTTTCTTCGTATCATCATATTCCACCATATTACCCATATAGAAAAAGGCCGTCTTGTCACTGACACGTGCGGCCTGCTGCATGTTGTGAGTGACAATAACGATGGTATATTCTTTCTTCAGCTCATGAATCAGCTCTTCTACCTTAGCAGTAGAGATAGGATCCAGTGCCGAAGCCGGCTCATCCATGAGCAAAACGGAAGGAGATACGGCCATGGCACGGGCTATACACAACCGTTGCTGCTGACCACCGGACAAGGCAAATGCCGATTCTTTCAACTTATTCTTCACCTCATCCCATAACGCGGCTCCTTTCAAGGTTTCCTCCACCCTGTGGCGGATAAACTCATTATCTTTCACCCCATTTACCCGAAGCCCATAGGCCACATTCTCGAAAATGCTTTTCGGGAACGGGTTGGGACGCTGAAAGACCATTCCTACGCTCTTGCGCAATTCATCCACCTGCACAGACTTGTCGTATATATTTCTCCCGTCAATCAAAATCTCCCCCTCCAGACGAGAGCCGGGAATGAGGTCGTTCATGCGGTTGAA
The DNA here is from genome assembly GCA_011959205.1 of Bacteroidaceae bacterium. Classification (GTDB taxonomy): domain Bacteria; phylum Bacteroidota; class Bacteroidia; order Bacteroidales; family Bacteroidaceae; genus Phocaeicola. Next base: position 31,214 of record BLLV01000007.1, on the reverse strand, counting down.
CAGACGAAGGAAGGTGGACTTGCCACAACCGGACGGACCTATAAAAGCCACCACCGATTTCTCTTCAATCGTCATGCTGATATCTTTCAGTGCCTGAAAATCGCCATAGAAAAAATTCACATGTTTTGCATCTACCTTATTCATATTCTTAATTTGTTTTTACTTTGTTGGAAAAATACCGGCGGAGCGCATTTGCCAACAGGTTTATAATTAAAATAATAATGATCAGCACCAACGCCGTACCGTATGCCAGAGGAAGCTGCGACTCCATATCCGTCCCGCTGGTGGCAATCACATAAAGGTGATAAGGCAATGCCATGCATTGATCCAGCATGCTATGTGGCAGTTGCGGCAGGAAGTAAGCGGCACACGTAAACAAGATAGGCGCCGTTTCACCCGACACACGTCCTAAAGCTAGGATTAGTCCGGTAATGATGTTGGGCATCCCCATAGGCAGAATCACATGCCAGATGGTTTGCAACTTGGTCGCGCCTAAAGCCAGACTCCCTTCACGGAAGCTGTCGGGAATCGCCTTCAAAGCTTCTTCGGTGGTGCGTATCACCAAAGGTACACAAAGCAATCCCAACGTCAAAGAACCGGCCAGGATACTGTCGCCGAACCCCATGTATTTCACAAACAGTGCCATACCAAACAAACCGAACACAATGGACGGAATACCGCTCAGGTTATTGGTCATCATCCGGATAAAGCGCACCAGCTTGCCTTTCGGCGCATACTCGTTCATATAAATGCCACTCATTACCCCCACCGGAAAAGCGAACAGCGCACTGCCCACCATCAGATAAAAAGTACCTACAATGGCCGGCCATATACCGCCACCCGTCATACCGTCACTGGGAGCCGTAGTCAGAAACTCCCAACTGATTACTCCTGCACCTTTATATATAATAAAACCGAGAATGGCAAACAGAATGAGGACAATGCTATAACTCAGCAGTTTGAAAATGCCGAATGCCAGCCATTGCGAACGTCTTTTACGCGCCCCTTGCCCAACAGGAAAAACATCTTGCTTCATATTTTAAATACATTATTTATTTGTTCTTGATGAAATATATTCTACACTAAAATTGATAAGCAGCGTGATGAAAAACAACACGACTCCCAGCAGGAACAGGGCTTCATAGTGCGCGCCGCCAGCTGGTGCCTCTCCCAGTTCCGCTGCAATAGTCGCCGGAATGGTACGAAGCGGCTCCAAAATAGTGGTGGGTATCACAGCCGCATTTCCTGTAACCATCAGCACCGCCATCGTCTCGCCTATGGCACGTCCGATGCCTAGGACAACGCCCGAAGTGATTCCCGAAACAGAGAAAGGTATCACCACCTTATATATAGTCTGCCAACGGGTAGCACCCAATGCTAGACTGGCTTCGCGCATGGCACGCGGACAATTCCGCATCGCATCCTCGCTTACAGTAATGATAGTAGGAAGCGCCATGATCGCCAAAACAATACTTCCGGCCAACCCGGTTTCGCCCACAGGCAAATTAAAAACTTTCTGAATAAGCGGTACGATGACTATCAACCCAAAGAAACCGTAAACCACGGACGGAATACCACTGAGCAACTCAATAACCGGTTTCAGGAAACTACGGGTCCGATGGTTGGCCACCTCGGACATATACACCGCCACCGACAAACCGAAAGGCAGGGCGAACAGAATGGCAAAGAAACTCACCCAAAGCGTACCCGTAATCAAAGGAAGGAATCCGAACTGAGGGGCGGGAGTAGCCGTAGGAAACCATTCCTTTCCGGCAAAAACCTCGTCAAAAGAAATATGCTCGTCTTTCAGCAGGTGTCCCGAAAAATCCTCTTCTATAAACTTGGAAGGAACAAAGGCTATAATACCGGGATTACCGGCAACGATCTCGCCGATGCACCGGGAAGCCTTCTCGTACTCGGCTCCCAACTCTTCCTCCGAAAAATAGGAGGTAATATCCTCCAACCGAAAAACATTAACCTCCGCGTCCGGTCCTCCCAGCTCTTTCCAGTTGGTAATCTCTTCGTCAAAAACGTCTTTTATCTGTGCCGCACTCAGTACCCGCACCGGATTGGATTTATTCACCGCCAGCACATACCCCTCTTCTATGACTTTTTTATTAAAAAGTCCCAAAGCTTCCGCAAATAAGAATACGACAATCAGCAAAATAGTAAGACTCGTCATAAAACCGCTGCAAGTCAATATCCCTTCTACAATCTTTTCCCAAAATCGTTTCATGCTATTTTTGTTTTCTGTTTTAATAACTGATGCAAAAAAAGCCTCTTTATATTAAGGTGATATGAAAGAAGCTTGAAGTATTTGCTACAATTATATTACAAACTTGTTACAAGCAAAAACCTCGCCATACAACCACCACTTTTTTATCCGTAACAGAATCGTAATACATAAGTAAAACAAATGACACAGAAAAACGTTTATTTTGCATACGAATTAATATAAGAAATTATGAATCGATTGAAAGCTCTATTTCCGTTTGTTTTACTAGCTTGTAGTCTGAGCACCAACGCACAACGCATAAAAGGTAGTGACACGGTGTTACCTGTATCACAGGAAACAGCCGAGAATTTCATGAAAGATGATCCCCACCGACAAGTAACCGTCACCGGTGGGGGAACCGGAGTGGGGATTTCCGCCCTGATGGACAACACCACAGACATTGCCATGGCTTCCCGCCCCATGAAGTTCAGCGAAAAAATGAAACTGAAAGCCGCCAAGCAGGAAGTGGAGGAGGTAATCATAGCGTATGATGCACTGGCCGTCATTGTAAACCCGTCCAACCCCGTCAGCCAACTGACACGCCAGCAACTGGAAGCCATATTCCGTGGCAAGATAACCAACTGGAAACAACTGGGAGGACCCGATATGAAAATCATTGTCTATTCCCGCGAGACCTCTTCGGGAACTTACGAATTTTTCAAAGAAAGCACCCTGAAGAACAAGAACTACATGAGCAGCAGTTTGTCCATGCCCGCCACCGGAGCCGTGATCCAGTCCGTAAGCCAGACTAAAGGCGCTATCGGCTATGTGGGACTGGCCTACTTATCACCCCGAGTGAAAGCCATCGCCGTTTCCTACGACGACGGCAAGCATTATGTACTGCCCAGCCTTGAAAACGGAAAGAAGAAACTTTACCCTGTAGTACGCCCCCTTTATTACTATTACAACGTAGCCAATAAAGAAAAAGTAACCCCGTTCATCGACTATATCCTGTCACCCCAGGGGCAAAATATTATAAAAAACGGTGGATATATTCCTGTGAAATAAAGGATATCCCAAAAAGAATACGTACTTTTGCAGCAAAAGTGTAAAATAGATATCACAATGACTGAAATGAACGCTACAGAAGCTACAGAGAAAAAAAGTCTGAACTTCATTGAACAGGCAGTTGAGAACGACCTGAGAGAAGGTAAAAACGGAGGAAAAGTACAAACCCGCTTTCCGCCCGAGCCGAACGGCTACCTGCACATCGGTCATGCAAAAGCCATCTGTCTGGATTTCGGGATAGCTGCACGCTATGGTGGCGTATGTAACCTGCGTTTTGACGACACCAACCCGACCAAAGAAGATATGGAATACGTGGAAGCTATCAAGGAAGACATCCAATGGCTCGGATTCCAGTGGGGAAACGAATATTACGCATCCGACTATTTCCAGCAATTATGGGATTTTGCCGTAAATCTGATAAAGGAAGGAAAAGCTTATATAGACGAACAGAACTCCGAACAAATCGCGGCACAAAAAGGCACTCCCACCCAACCCGGAACCGAGAGTCCCTACCGCAACCGTCCCATCGAGGAAAGCCTGGAACTGTTCAACAAGATGAACAGCGGTGAAATAGAAGAAGGCAAAATGGTGCTCCGTGCCAAAATAGACATGACAAGCCCCAACATGCACTTCCGCGATCCTATTATTTATCGTGTGGTAAAGACACCGCACCACCGTACAGGCGAAACTTGGAAAGCATACCCTATGTATGACTTCGCACACGGACAGAGTGACTACTTTGAAGGAGTAACCCATTCACTGTGTACCCTGGAATTCGTACCCCACCGTCCGTTGTACGACCTGTTCGTGGACTGGGTGAAAGAGGGTAAAGACCTGGACGACAACCGCCCCCATCAGTACGAGTTCAACAAACTGAACTTGAACTACACCTTGATGAGCAAACGTAACCTGCTGATTCTGGTAAAAGAACATCTGGTAAACGGTTGGGACGACCCCCGTATGCCGACTCTCTGCGGTTTCCGCCGCCGCGGCTACTCGCCTGAATCCATCCGCAAGTTTGTAGACAAAATCGGTTATACCACTTACGACGCCCTGAATGACTTCGCCCTGCTGGAAAGTGCTGTCCGCGAAGACTTGAACAGCCGTGCCACCCGTGTATCGGCAGTCATCAATCCGGTGAAGCTGATTATTACAAACTATCCCGAAGGACAGGTGGAAGAAATGGAAGCCATTAACAACCCGGAAGATCCGTCGGCAGGCACACACACCATCGAATTCAGCCGCGAACTATGGATAGAACGCGACGACTTCATGGAAGACGCCCCGAAGAAATACTTCCGTATGACCCCGGGACAGGAAGTGCGCCTGAAAAGCGGATACATCGTGAAATGCACTGGCTGCAAGAAAGACGACAACGGCAACGTGGTGGAAGTATATTGCGAATACGACCCCGACAGCAAAACAGGCATGCCGGGCAGCAACCGCAAAATCAAAGGTACCATCCACTGGGTAAACTGCGCACACTGTCTGCCTGCCGAAGTACGCCTGTACGACCGCCTGTGGAAAGTGGAGAACCCGCGTGACGAGATGGCCGCCATCCGCGAAGCAAAGAACTGCGACGCACTGGAAGCCATGAAAGAAATGATCAACCCCGACTCGTTGAATATATTAACCAACTGCTATGTAGAGAAATATCTGGCCGATGCCAAACCGCTGGATTACTTACAGTTCCAACGCATCGGTTATTTCAACGTAGACAAAGACTCTACACCGGAACATCTGGTATTCAACCGCACCGTATCTTTAAAAGATACCTGGAGCAAAATTAATAAATAAAAACAAGCTTATGAACTACGACATGTCTTCTTATTTTGAAGACCCAGAATTTAAAGAAGCATTGGCAAAATACGAGGGTATGGTGGAAAACCATACCCCCGCTTATTTTGAAGCTGATGAATTGATCGATATCGCCGAATACTACACTTTTAGAGGAAGACATAAAGATGCAGACAAGGCCATAGACCTCGCTCTCCAATTACATCCCGAAAACACAGACGCCTTGGTTTTCCGGATACGCTCCCTGATGCTGCAAAACAAAAAGGAAGAAGCCAAAGTGGTAGCACAACTCATCGCCAACAGAACCGACCGTGAATGCAGGTTCCTGCAAGCTGATATGCTGATGGAGGAGGACCGCATAGAAGAGGCCGAGGAGATATTCAAACAACTGGTCATGGACGAGGAGTACGAAGTGGACACGCTGCTGGATATCATCCAGGACTATATCAACGCCAATCAGGAAGAATATGCCGGGCAATGGGTAGACTGCCTGTTTGCTCATTCCGACATGCAAACCTTGCCCAAAACCAACCAACGCCTCCGCGATGTACTGTGCGATTATTACAGCACGTTCAACAAGCCCGGCTTGGCCATCCCCTACCTGAACATGACCCTGAACGAGTATCCCTATTCCATCGAGCATTGGAACGAACTGGGAAAATGTCATCTGAAACAATGCCAATACGAAGAGGCGAACGAAGCCTTGGATTTCGCATTAGCCATCGATGATGAAAATACAGATACATTGACTTTGAAAGCATTTGGTTACCACCAGGCTGGCAATTTAAAGGAATCCTGCGACTACTATCTCCGTCTGGCTAATGTGAGCAAGAACAAGACGAAAGCCTATCTGGCACTGGCACAAATCTATCTGGAGATGCGGGACCATGCTTCGGCCATCAGCTGTATAGAAAAGCTGATAAACCGGAAATCAGGCCTGACCGACTATGAATTGGCCGAGTTATATTCTGACACAGCCCTCTGCCATGCCTATCTGGGGCATACCGAAAACGGATACAAATATATCAACCAAGCATTGGAGCTGAACGAACATGATGCCGAAATACATATCGCAGCCGGACGCTTCTTTACAATAGAAGCTCAAAAAAGCGATATCAGCGAAGAGGAACAAGAAAACAACCTCCGCAATGCGGAACATCAATTCACACGTGCATTGGAGTTTACTCCGAAGGAGGAACGGTTTGATGTGCTGTTCAAAATCGGCTCTCTATATTTCGACGAACATAATTTTGAATATGCCAACCAGTACTTCGAACTAATAAACAAAGAATTTCCGGAAGATGCCGATGCCACTTACTTTTTTCTAGCTTACGGTTATTACCGCCAGCAGGAACCCGCTTCGTTCATGCACTATCTGGCTAAAATCAGAAAAGAAATTCCGGATATGTACGCCACCATGGGAACCGGCGATACCATACTGATGACCGACACCTACTTCAATGAAGCGCTGCGTGCCATTAAAGAAGATGTCAGCGCAGGCAAGATTAACTTAAACAAATATTTATAATAATTTTATGGAATCAGTTGCATTTATCCAGTGGTGTCTAGACCACTTGAATTATTGGACAATAACGTTATTAATGGCCATCGAAAGCTCTTTTATCCCTTTCCCCTCGGAAGTGGTAGTGCCGCCCGCCGCCTATAAAGCTGCCGGAGGAAACAGTGACCTGAATGTATTTCTAGTAGTTATATTTGCGACCATCGGAGCCAATATCGGAGCCATCATCAATTATTATATAGCCTATTTCGTAGGTCGTCCGCTGGTTTATAAATTTGCGAACAGCCGCTTCGGACACATGTGCCTGATTGATGAAGCCAAGGTTCAGAATGCAGAACACTACTTTGACAAACATGGGGCACTCTCCACCTTTATCGGCCGCCTTATTCCTGCCGTTCGCCAGCTTATCTCCATTCCTGCTGGTCTGGCCAAGATGAAACTATCCACCTTCCTGCTGTACACAACATTGGGAGCAGGTATCTGGAATACCATCCTGGCAGCAATCGGTTACTATCTGCAATCAGTGGTTCCCGAAGAGCAGTTATTGAGTACCGTCACCAAATACAGCCACGAGTTAGGATATTGCTTTATAGCTATCGGTGTTTTAATAGTAGGTTTCCTGATTTATAAAGGAAGAAAATAAAAAGAATGAACTTTTTTCCATTTAAATTTGTTATCATTACAGTATCGAACTAAAATATAATAAAATTATGGCAAAAACAGCATTTAAAGGAACACCGGTAACATTAGCTGGAGAATTTGTGAAAGCAGGAACTTCAGCTCCGGAATTTACATTGGTAAAAGGAGATTTGGGCAATTATACATTAAAAGACGGAAAAGGCAAATATCTGATTCTGAACATTTTCCCTAGTATGGATACCGGCGTATGCGCTACTTCCGTACGCAAGTTCAATCAGCTGGCTGCAAACCAGCCCAATACGGTGGTGCTAGCTATCTCTAAAGACCTGCCATTCGCTCAGGGCCGCTTCTGCACTACTGAAGGTATCACTAACGTTATTCCTCTGTCTGATTATCGCTATACTTCCGATTTCGCTGAAAAGTATGGTGTATTGATGAGTGATGGCCCTTTGGCAGGATTATTGGCACGCTCGGTAGTAGTGATTGATCCGGAAGGAAAAGTGATTTATACCGAACTTGTTCCCGAAATAACCCAAGAACCGAATTATGAAGCTGCACTGAAAGCAGTAAAATAAAAAGCTTCCGAAGAAATAAAGAAAACGGCAGAAAATTTCAGGGGTATTCAGTAAACGATATAAGATTACTAAATACCCCTTTTTACTCAGAATGAAACACTTATGCTAGTTCAGACAGATATTCTCGTTTTCATACTATCTTCATATCATTTGCTCCACATCTTTCCGAGGAGCATTAAGACCCGCCTTCAGATTTTCAAAGAATTCACGGCCAAACAAAATCCACGCAGAAGTACCCGCCACTGCCAAAAAGATAAATCCGACAAGAATTACTTTCTTACTTGTACCCGAAGGTAACAACGGCACACTGGCAGGCTCCACAACAGCAAACACAGGTTTCGCTTCTTGCACTTTAGCTCGTGCTACTTGCAATTGGGTTGCAACCTGACTATACACCTGATATGCCAAATTCATATCATTTTGCAACCGTTCCCGCTCTGTCAATGCACTCTGAAGAATCACTCCCTTATTGGCATCCATATAGTTTGCGTAATTCTGCTGGGCAGCATAATACTCCTGCTGACGCTCCTTATATAATTGTTCCAGATAAGCACAGTCCTGCTGAGCTTTAGAAACCCTGTAGGCTGTGATATACTCTTGAAGTTTCACCACTACCGTGTCTGTAATGGCAGCTGTAACCATCGGGTCCTGCAAAGTCACCGTCACTGTTGTAATACCGGTTTTTTTGTCCACATCGGCAGTAATCGCCTTGCGCATGGCCTCCACTTTTTTCGCCTGTTCTTCTGTCAGGTGGAAAGGGTCTAGTTTATTCCCTTCTTCCTCTTCCTTATCGGAAAAAAGAGATTTTACCCCACCTATAGCCGCCCCAGGCAATCCCATAATAGTTCCCCACCACGGAGCTTTCTGTTCATCAAGATAAGCTACAAAAGTAGTATCCACCTCACCGTCCAATGTCACAACATGCGCATTGAACAGTTCCAGAATGAAAGGAGTAGACGCTACGATATCCGGAAAAAGAGACACATTCAAAGCATCCGCCTCGCTGCCTAAATTCATACCACCAATACCCAGCATGGCAGCCATCCCCGACAGACTTCCCCCTCCGGTTTTACCAGATTCAGGAGACAATGTCACTTCTACTGTATATTGCTTAGGAACACTCAAAGCGATAATCACTCCTACAATAGCACCTATACCAGCAGCCTTCAACAATACCTTGCGGGCAGCCCATAATTTACGAACATACTCCATCAAGTCTATTTCCAACTCTTCGTCTTCGCGTAGTCTTTCTGTATCATTATAATTCTTATCCTCTGCCATTTTGTTTCTATTTTAAGATATTAGCAATAGATGCAATCATAGTCGCCAATGAAGCACTAGTGGTTGCTATAGACAATGTGTTCTGCAAAGACCAACTATTCTTTTCTTTCACCGGAACAATCACCTCGCACCCCGGTTGAATCAATTCACGGCTGCTCTTCTTTGCTCTCTTCACCTGACCATTCATATATACGATATACGCCTTACTCTTCTTCGCACGGAAACCGTAACCTCCGGCTTGCTCAATATAATATTTCAGTGTCTTGGCATCTTCAAATGAAACCGTATTAGGATACATCACAGCTCCACTGATACGTACCGTATTATTATATTCCGGAATTTCAATCACATCACCCTCACGCAATACAATATCCGCACTAGAACCGGGTTTCAACATTGCTCTTTCCAAATCGATCCCCACATAATAAATATCCCCCAAATCCAGCCTGTTGACATCAATAGAGTCTTTTCCTGCCTTAGCCATGTCCAGAACTGTTTCCATACGCCTACGTTCATCATCATTAATACGACGGCTCAAACGGGCTCCCTTAATATAAGCAAACGGCGTTACTCCACCCGCTTTCTTTATTAAATCAGACAAACGTTCGCTTTTCTCCGTCAGGGCATAATCACCTTCATATAAAATTTCGCCAGTCACTTTCACCTTCACCTGTGCCTGATAAGCAGGACTCTTACGCACATATACTTGGTCGTATGGCTGCAATACAAAACCCGGTTCTCCGTCTATCACAAAACCATCCTTCAGAGAGAACGAGTACATTTTCCCTATGGTAGAAACCGCTTCCGTACCTTTACTGTCTTTAATACGACGGGAAATATCCACACGAACTGTAGAAGCTGACTCTTTCAGTCCACCTGCCTGAATAATAATATCTTCCAAAGTTGTATTATCGGCAAAAGCAAACTCGCCCGGACGAGCAACTTCCCCATACACTGTGATACTTCCCATATCCTCCAAATCATGAATACTGGGGATATAAAGCACATCATTACGCTGCAAGGGCACATCGGGCACAATGCCGTCCATGATACCTTTTATATCTATCTGAATGACTTCTTTCTTCAAATTCGAGAGTTCACGATGCAACACCGCACGTCCTGTAAAGGCATCCCCCATAAGACCTTCAGCCTTTTCCACCAATTGACGAACTGTGTTCAAAGCCCCCCCAAACTGATAAATGCCTGGACGATATACAGCTCCCTTAATTTCAAGTTTGTTCTCAAAACGGTCCAGAATGGCCTCAGCCGTCAGTACATCCCCATCCTTAACTTGAAATACAGAATAATCAATATCATCAATAGTATAAATCTGATATTCCTTTCCATTCTGACGAACCATACAGAGAGAACGGGTATAAGCATCCCCCGAGAAACCACCTGCATATTTCAACAATGTGGCAACACTTTCGTTGTTTTTCATCTCGTATTTCATAGGGCGTTTCACATTCCCTTCTATGCTAACCAACGCCTCGTAGGGAGGAACAATAATCACATCACCTTCCTGTAAGCGGATATCATCATTGATTTTGCCTTTCATAATAAAATCGTACACATCTACAGTAGCGATCTTTTGTCCTCCGCGCACTACTTGTATATTACGCAAGCTACCGATTTCACTCACACCACCGGCACGATACAGAGCGTGAAACACTGTAGAGAAAGAAGACAAAGCGTATGTTCCCGGCTGGAACACTTCCCCCATCACATTTACTTGGATAGTCCGGCTATTACCCAATGTCACCTTGATTTGTGAGGAGGGGTTCTGATCATTGTCAAGCCCTGCATAAATCTTATTCAGTTCTTTACGCAAATATTGGTTGGCTTCGGCAATGGTCATGCCGTTCAGATAAATTAATCCCAAATCAGGAATCGTGATAGAACCGTCCGGAGAAACATTATCCCGTATAGTAGCCTGGTTTGTACCCCAGATATCAATGATTATCTCATCCCCTGGCCCCAAACGATAATTAGGAGGAGTAGCTAGGTTGACACTTGGTTCGAATGTCAGATTTCTGGTATCGAAAATTTCACGTCCATAAACCTTTTCTTTCTGCATTTCTTCCATGCCCATCCCTTCGTAATAGCGATTGGCAGAAATACTGTCTGACATGTTTCTTCCCGTAATTCTGTCCGCAACCGATCTTTGATCAAAAATAAAATTTTCTGTTACATAAACATCTTCCTGTGACTTTGTTTTCCCACGCAAACGATTCCGGTTTTGCATTGTCACATTAGCGTCTCTACCAGTAGTTTCCACCTGCTGTTGATAAAGCTTCCTTACACGCTTAGCCTGTTCTTGCGTCACTCCCTTACGGGCTAACTCAGTAGCAATCTGACGTTGGTCTTTTCCCTGTTGCATGCCCGTCTTTACATATTCCAACACTTGTTGATCACTCATGGATTGCTGTGCAAGCACAGAACCCGAGAAGGCAAAAACTAAGACCAGTACGGATAATAATTTTTTTATCATATAAATTCAATAAACTTAGTAATTTAGCAGCCGCAAAGGTAGATATTATTTTCGATATAGGCGATTTTATTTCATAAAATATCCCTCTAATAAATGTAAAAACGGCTGCCACCCATCGGTATACAGCCGTTTGTTCTTTGATAATCCGTCAGCAGGATTCATTCGGTCCCCATTGTTTCCCCCTCTTTTTTCTTGAAAAAATCCAAGAGAATAAAACTTGTACAATGCCTGCCTAGACAGGTTAGCAATACATATTTATAATAGCTTCGTACAACTCCTGCTTGCCGCTTACTTGCTTAGGTTCACCATTTTGCTTAGCATAAGCCACTACTTCTTCCAGTGTCAGCTTGCCTTCTTCAAATTCTTTACCTTTGCCACTGTCGAATGAAGCATAGCGGTCTGACAACATCTTGCAGTAAGGAGATTCATTAAGCAAAGCAGCAGCACTTTCCAATGCACGCGCCATAGCGTCCATACCTGCAATATGGGCGATAAAGATATCTTCCAGATCAGTAGAGTTACGACGTGTCTTGGCATCGAAGTTGGTACCGCCATTGCCCAAACCGCCGTTACGGATAATCTGCATCATGGCCTGAGTCAGTTCGTAATTGTCGATAGGAAATTGGTCTGTATCCCATCCGTTCTGATAATCACCACGGTTGGCGTCAATAGATCCCAACATTCCGTTATCTACCGCAACGGCCAGTTCATGTTCAAATGTATGACCAGCCAAAGTAGCATGATTCACCTCAATGTTCACCTTGAAATCCTGGTCCAGCCCGTGAGTTTTCAAGAAGCCTACCACTGTTTCAGTATCCACATCATATTGATGCTTAGTCGGCTCCATCGGTTTGGGTTCAATCAGGAAAGTACCTGTAAATCCTTTGCTCCGGGCATAATCGCGGGCGATGACCAACATCTGAGCCAGATGTTCTTTCTCACGCTTCTGATCTGTATTCAACAAAGACATATACCCTTCACGTCCGCCCCAGAATACGTAATTGGAGCCACCCAGTTCGATGGTAGCGTCAATAGCGTTCTTTATCTGGACAGCAGCACGGGCAACCACATCAAATTCGGGGTTTGTAGCAGCCCCGTTCATATAGCGTGCATGGCCAAAGACATTTGCCGTGCCCCATAACAATTTGATTCCGGTTTCAGCCTGTTTCTGTTTGGCATAAGCAACTATCTCTTTCAGATTCGCTTCATATTCCTCTATTGTATCGGCTTCCTCGCACAAGTCCACATCATGGAAACAATAATATTCGATTCCCATTTTCTGCATGAATTCAAAGCCGGCATCCATTTTATTCTTGGCAGCCTGCACCTTATCGGCATCGCCGTTCCAAGGGAATTTCTTTGTTCCGCCGCCAAACTGGTCACCGCCCTCGGCACACAAAGTATGCCACCATGCCATAGCAAACTTCAACCAGTCTTTCATCTTCTTTCCGTTAATTACCTTTTCAGCATCATAATAACGGAACGCCATCGGGTTCTTACTTTCCTTACCTTCAAATTTAATTTTTCCTATACCGGGAAAATACTCTTTTGTAGCCATAATTCTTTACTTATTTTAATAACTTGTTCTAATTTATCTACTATCTTTTTTCAACACGCAAGCGGATAGCCATTTCTTCATCCGAAGGCCCTTAAAAGGTAGCCATCGCTCTCTCCAGATTGGATTTCCAGCGGGCATACGCGTCATCATAAGCAGTGCGCTGTGTCACATCAGGCTCTATCACCTCCAGTTTTTCCAATGTGGCAAATGCCTCGCTATTATCTTTATAAACACCCGCGCCTATGCCGGCCCCCTTGGCGGCGCCCACCGATCCATCTGTGTCATACAGCTCGATTACAGCCCCTGTCACTCCCGCCAATGTCTCGCGGAAGATAGGACTGAGAAACATATTGGCATGTCCGGCATGAATCTTCTGTACAGGGATACCCATCTGCTCCATGATATCAATACCGTATTTAAACGCGAACACGATCCCTTCCTGTGCGGCACGAACAATATGCTGCTTTCCATGCAAGTTAAAATTAACTCCACATATAGAGCACCCTGTCTCTTTATTTTCCAGCATACGCTCCGCCCCGTTACCAAAAGGAAGAATACTTACTCCGGCACTGCCGACAGGAGCCTGTGCCGCCAGCCTGTTCATATCACTGTAAGAAATACCTTCGGGAGCCACATTACGTTTCACCCACGAATTCAATATACCGGTACCATTGATACACAACAACACCCCCAGACGGGTCCGCCCTGCGGCATGATTTACATGGGCAAAAGTATTCACCCGGGATTTCGGATCATAATTCACCTCACCGTTCACACCATATACCACTCCCGATGTTCCTGCCGTAGAAGCAATTTCTCCCGGATTGAACACATTGAGCGACAAAGCATTATTAGGCTGATCTCCGGCGCGATAGGTTACAGGAATTCCCTCTTTCAGGCCCAATTCTTCGGCAGCCCATGCATTTACACGTCCCTGCTCACCAAAAGTCGGTTTGATATCAGCCATCAGCGAACGGTCGAATCCATAATAATCCATCAAGAAGCCCGCAATATCATTTGCCTGGAAATCCCAGAACATCCCTTCGGACAAACCGGACACCGTGGTACAAATATCTCCTGTCAGTTTCATAGCGATATAATCGCCGGGCAGCATTATTTTATAAATACGTTCGTACACAGCAGGCTCATTCTCTTTAATCCATGCCAGTTTGGAAGCGGTAAAATTCCCCGGAGAGTTCAGCAGATGGGAAAGACATTGCGTTTCCCCCAATGCCTCAAACGCTTTCTGCCCGTATGGAACCGCCCGTGAGTCACACCATATAATAGCTGGACGTAATACATTTTGCCCTTTATCCACACAAACCAGTCCGTGCATCTGATAAGAGATACCGATAGCGGCAATTCCATCCGGACCGATCCCACTCCCGGCCATGACAGCCTGAGTTGACAATTTCAGGTTTTCCCACCAATTTTGCGGATCCTGTTCAGCCCACCCGGGGCGGGCAGCCATAATAGCAGCCTCTGTTTTTGGGAAGAATGCAGAAGAAACACATTTTCCGGTTTCTGCATTTACCAAACTCGCCTTTACGGACGAACTGCCAATATCATAACCTAATAGGTACATTTAAATTGAAAATTAAGAATTAAAAAATAATAGCCTCTGTCCCGATGCCTATACCAGCATTATCCTTCCAAAGAAAGGCCAGTGAAGAATCCCAAAGCATTTACCGATTCCCCGAAACGACCAGGTGGAGCATTCTCACAGCAATCAAAACAAGGCTAAAGTTATCTGTCTGTTATCACTTCGTTCCCGACTTATTATAGATGGAGCGGTCGAATTTGTAGAAGCGCGCTGCCCTGTGGCACACACCCACTTGCCTTTCCTCCAAAGGCACGACGTATGGCATCAATGCTATCTTCTTATGGAAGTTCCTGACATCAAACACCTTATCATAAATCAGTTGATAAACTGTCCGCAATTGGGCTGCCGTAAATTTCCGGGGAAGCAAGTCGAACATTACGGAAGGAATGTACTCTACATAATGACGTATATGCACCAATGCATCCTGCAAAATCTGGAAATGGTCGAACGCCAAGCTTTTTACCTCCGCCACAGGTGTCCAGCAAGCATCGTATTTATCAGACAGCTGTTCAAAGCGTCTGTCAATCTTCACCAGTGTCAGATAAGCGATAGTCACAATGCGGTCTATCTTCTTCTCGTCCAAACGATGAAAACGTTCCAGCCATAACACATCCTTAGGGTTACGGGTACGGTCTTTCGATCCATACGCCTTAAACTGCGTCAACTTCACATTCTTCAGTCCCGTCAGTTCATTCAACACCCGTTTGGCCGCCTCATCCAGATCCTCATCGTCATAGATAAGGCTACCCGGCAACTTCATGTTATTATATCCATCCTCTGACTGTTTTCCCACCTGCCTTACCAACAGGACACGGAACTGCTCTCCATCAAAACCAATCAGCACACAGTCCACAGATACATGTAAATTAATCGTCTGGTTTATTTCCAACATAACAGTATGGTTTTATCATTTCCAGCAGCAAAGATAAGCACTATTTTTTAAAACTCCCAATAATATATCTATTTTTATAATATTATAAAATACTATTTTTCAATATAATAAATATCATCTATTATACAATATAACATTTCACTCTTATCATATATACTACAATATATTATATATAAATCCTATCATCTCTTTTTTCTTTTCCAAAGGAGTTCTATTCCATGATTACAAACACTAAATTCTTTCACTTGTGCAAATATTTAAAACAAGATTATTAGTTATCTTTGCAAACACTTTGTCAAAATGAGATTTATATGAAGAGATATCCTTGTGTATTAAGCATAGCGGGCTCCGACTGCAGTGGAGGAGCCGGCATACAGGCCGACCTAAAAGCAATCTCTGCTTTGGGAGGTTATGCCGCGACAGCCATTACCGCAATCACCGTATAAAACACTTTGGGAGTACGCGCCATACATCCCGTACCACCGGTATATGTGCGCGGCCAGATAGAAGCCGTAATGGAAGACATCCGTCCGGATGCTATCAAAATAGGCATGATTAACGATGTGGAAATAGTTAAAGCCATAGTCTCCTGCCTCCGCAAATACCAGCCCCGCTTCGTTGTGTTCGATCCGGTCATGGTATCGACCAGCGGGCACCGGCTGATAGAAGAAAATACCATCAGCGCACTGACCCGGGAACTGGTACCCTTGTCCAGCCTGATTACACCCAATCTGAGTGAGGCGGAAGTATTGACAGGACACCGCATGGACAATGTGGAAAAGATGAAGACCGCCGCACCGGAGTTATTAAAATTGGGCTGCGGAGCCGCTTTGCTGAAAGGAGGACACCTAGAGGGAGGCAAGATGTGTGATGTATTGCAGATAGCCGGAGAAGAAAAGCCTCATCTCTTTGTTTCAGACAAAATAGAAAGCAAGAATACACATGGAACAGGCTGTACCCTGTCTTCTGCCATCGCTACTTTTCTGGCATTGGGATATGATATGCCGCAAGCGGTAGAACGCGCAAAAGCATATGTCACCGGAGGCATCCATGCCGGGAAAGACATACATATAGGAGAAGGACACGGCCCGCTGAACCACTTCTACGCCCCGGCCCCGATGAAAATAATGTGACAATACGCTAATCACCATGCGGTACATAACACAGCCTATTAGCAAATTGCCTCATTATTATTCCGTAGTTCCAGAAAAAATAATTAACTTTGCAACGTTTTTAAACCAAAATAGGAAAAATATGAAAGCATTTGTATTCCCCGGACAGGGAGCACAGTTTGTAGGTATGGGTAAAGACCTGTACGAAAACTCGGCTTTAGCCAAAGAACTTTTTGAAAAAGCAAACGACATTTTAGGATACCGCATCACAGACATCATGTTTGAAGGTACTGACGAAGACTTGCGCCAGACTAAGGTAACTCAGCCTGCCGTTTTTCTACACTCGGTCATTTCAGCTCTTTGCATGGGCGACGACTTTAAGCCCGAAATGACTGCAGGACACTCATTGGGTGAATTTTCCGCATTGGTTGCAGCCGGAGCACTCTCTTTCGAAGATGGCCTGAAACTGGTCTATGCTCGCGCTATGGCCATGCAGAAAGCTTGCGAAGCACAACCCTCTACCATGGCTGCCATTATCGCCCTGCCGGACGAAAAAGTGGAGGAAATTTGTGAAGCGATCTCCAAAGAAGGCGAAGTAGTAGTGGCCGCCAATTATAACTGCCCGGGACAAATTGTGATCTCAGGTTCTATCGAAGGAATCAATAAGGCTTGCGAGCAAATGAAAGCAGCCGGAGCCAAACGCGCCCTGCCGCTGAAAGTGGGAGGTGCTTTCCACTCTCCGCTGATGACCCCCGCCAAAGTGGAATTGGAAGCTGCTATCAACGCAACTGAAATTCATACCCCGAAATGCCCTGTATATCAGAACGTGGACGCTTTGCCTCACACTGATCCTGCTGAAATCAAAGCAAATCTGGTGGCTCAACTCACCGCTTCCGTACGCTGGACCCAGACTGTAAAGAATATGGTTGCCGACGGTGCCGATGACTTTACCGAATGCGGACCGGGTGCTGTGCTGCAAGGGCTGATCAAGAAAATTGACGGAACGGTCAACGCACACGGTATTGCTTGATAAACAAATTTTAGTTATTATAAATTTTATACGGATTACCGAAACATGCTGAGTAATCCGTATTTTTTATGGCATTTCACAAAAATATTCGTAAGTTTGTCGATATCTAAACGAGATCAGGCTATGAATGAATTTAAATATAACATTGGTTATGCCCTGAGCGGAGGATTCATAAAAGGATTTGCCCATTTGGGAATTATGCAGGCTTTGCATGAACATGGCATCAGGCCGGAAATACTTTCCGGAGTAAGTGCAGGTGCTCTTGCCGCTGTTTTTTATGCCGATGGCAAAGAGCCTTATCACATTGTTGAACTTTTCGAGCACCATTCATTCAAAGAACTGACCACTTTCTCTATCAACAAACAAGGCCTGCTGAAATTGGACAGTTTCATTGATTTCCTAAACAGCAACCTGAAATCGAAAGCGATAGAAGAATTAAAAATCCCCACTATTATTACCGCCACCGATTTGGACCACGGGCGCATCGTTTCTTTCAAAAAAGGGAAAATAGCCGAAAGACTGGCAGCTTCCTGCTGCATGCCTATCTTGTTTGCACCCATACGCATCAACAACACATACTATGTGGATGGAGGAATCCTGATGAACCTGCCGGTCAGCCCCATCCGCAAAGAATGCGAGAAAGTGATAGCACTTAATGTAGACCCGCTGGTAGCAGATGAATACAGCAAGAATGTGGCAAGCATCGCACTCAGAGCCTATCATTTTATTTTCCAAGCCAATACACTGCCTCAAAAAGGGATTGCAGATTTGCTGATCGAATCATACGGACTGGAAGAATACAGCAACAGGGAACTGGAAAGAGCCGAAGAGATATTCGAAAAAGGATACAATACGGCAACGGCACTCCTGGACAGACTACTCCAGGAGAATGGAACAATTTGGAGATAAACAAAAAAAAGAATAAAATGGATACACAAGAAAAAATTATTATCTATCAGGTGTTCACCCGTTTATTCGGGAACAATAACCTGCGTTGCAAACCTAATGGCTCCTTAGAGGAAAACGGCTGCGGAAAAATGGCCGATTTCACAACAAAGGCTTTAGGCGAGATCAAAGCACTGGGTGCTACACATATTTGGTATACAGGTATCATTGAACATGCCACCCAAACCAATTATACCCGCTATGGCATCAAGCCCGATCATTCCGCAGTAGTAAAAGGAAAGGCCGGATCACCGTATGCCATCAAGGATTATTATGATGTAGACCCTGACTTGGCAACCAGTATTCCAGACCGCATGAAAGAGTTCGAGCATCTGGTAAAACGAAGCCACAAAGCCGGATTGAAAGTCATCATAGACTTTGTCCCCAACCATGTAGCCCGCCAGTATGGTTCGGACGCCAAGCCTGAAGGAGTGACCGATCTGGGCGAGAAAGATGATGTGACAAAAGCTTTCAGCCCCAACAATAATTTCTATTATATTCCGGATACAAAGCTGGAAGGCAACATCGACCTGCACCGTGGCGCAGCGGAACCTTACATAGAATTTCCGGCAAAAGCAACCGGCAACGACCGGTTCGACGCATGGCCCAACTCCAATGACTGGTATGAAACGGTGAAACTGAATTATGGCATAGACTACATGAACGGTCATAGCCGCCACTTCGATCCGATTCCAGACACATGGGTGAAGATGCGTGACATCCTGCTGTTCTGGTCAGCCAAAGACATTGACGGCTTCCGCTGTGATATGGCAGAAATGGTTCCTGTAGAATTCTGGGGATGGGTGATTCCGCAAATCAAAGCCGAACATCCGGAACTGATCTTTATCGCCGAGGTCTATAATCCGGGAGAATACCGGAATTATCTGTTCAATGGAAAATTCGACTATTTATATGACAAGGTAGGTTTGTATGATACGCTGCGCGCCATTACCTGCGGATGGGAATCGGCAACTGCTATTCCACAACGCTGGCAAAGCCTGAGCGGCATCGAAAAACGAATGCTCAACTTTCTGGAAAACCATGACGAGCAGCGCATAGCTTCCGATTACTTTGCCGGAAACGGCTCGAAAGCCATCCCCGCAATGATTGTATCAACCTGCATGAATACCAATCCCGTCATGATTTACTTCGGACAGGAACTGGGAGAACATGGCATGGATACGGAAGGTTTCAGCGGACGTGACGGAAGAACCACTATTTTTGATTACTGGAGCGTGGACAGCATACGCCGCTGGCGCAATGGAGGCAAGTTTGACAATAAATTCCTGAATGAAGACGAAAAGCAGTTGAAACAATTCTATACCCGCCTGCTAAATATATGCAACCGCGAAAAAGCCATACGGGAAGGAGTGTTCTTTGACTTGACCTATGCCAATCTGGCCGGATGGGTATTCAACGAACATAAGCAATACGCCTTTTTACGAAAACACGAAGATGAACTGATATTGATTATGGTCAACTTTGACTCCATACCGGCACGTTCAGCCGTCAATATTCCGCAACATGCGTTTGATTTTTTAGGCATCCATCGTTATGGAGAATATGAAGCAACCGAGTTGCTGACCGGAAACACCGAGAAACTGACGCTTATGCCGGACAAGACAACTCCCGTTTTACTGGATGGAATGAGTGGAAAAATTCTGAAAATCAAACTATAGTTTCTTACCACAGATATTGATTGTAACAATCAGCCAACTAATTCATGCTTAAAGCATCGCGAATTAGTTGGCTTTTTTTGGGGTATTTTTAGGTATTTCCTCCAAAACGGTTTGACAGTTCCCAAAAGGGTAATCTAAATGAAAAACCAAACATCATATTACTGAGCCTTCTGAAACTGCTCTATCAACAAAGTCAGATTAGCCGTAAACAAACGCGCCGATATTGCCAACAAAATGATTCCGAAGAACTTACGAATAACATAAATTCCACCTTTGCCCAAAAAACGCTCGATACGATCCGTCAATTTCAACACCACATAAACCCAAAACATATTCAATATCAAGGCTATAACAATGTTAATAGGAGCATACTCCGAACGTAGAGAAAGTAATGTAGTAAACGCTCCTGCACCTGCCAATAACGGGAAAACCAAGGGAACTAAAGTCGCTTCCTTGATAGGACCTTGATTCTTGAATATTTCGATATCCAAAATCATTTCCAAAGACATGAGAAAAATAACAAAAGCACCCGCCACGGCAAACGAAGCGATATCTACCTGAAATAACTTAAGCATCATATCCCCGGCATAAAAGAAACCTATCAATAAAGCAAAAGAAATACCAGTTGCCTTATTGGCATTGACATTTCTCCCTTTCTGCTTCAGATTCAATATAATAGGAATAGATCCGATAATATCAATGACAGCAAAAAGCACGATAAACGCACTTACAAATTCTTGAAAATCAAATGATCCAAACATAAGCACCTCCTTTTTTGGATGCAAATATATTTATTTTTTATACAATCCGCAAACATTCTGACTTTAAACATTAGGAGACGGTAAGAAACAATAAAAAAACAAAAGTTCCTCCAGACATAAATAATAAATCTGGTTTTATCGTTACCTTTGTGTGTTAAACTATAACTTAACGAACATTAGAACTTATGGAAATAACAATGTATGATACACTTTTGCAACTTCCTCTTTTCCAAGGAATATGTAAAAATGACTTCACCAATATCATAGGCAAGGTAAAGCTGCATTTTCGTAAATACAACGCTGATGATATCATTGTGGAGCAAGGAGCACCTTGCACTCAATTAATCTTTCTTTTAAATGGAGAGATAATCTCCCAAACAACTGATAGCCAACATTCATACTCCTTATTTGAAACTTTTGGAAATCCTTTTGTTATAGAGCCCTATTCATTATTCGGCATGCAGACCAACTATACAGCGACTTACAAAGCACGTACAGATATTAACATAGTTACCATAGACAAATTATTTGTATTGAATGAACTAAACCAGTACGAAATCTTCCGCCTTAATTATTTAAATATTCTGAGTAATAGGGCACAAGTGGCATACGAAAAATTATGGAACAGCCACATAGGTAATACAGAAGAAAAAATACTGAATTTTTTGGTACTGCGTTCGGTGAAGCCCGAAGGAGAGAAAATTCTTAAAATCAAAATGGAAGATTTGGCTAACTTGATTGATGAGACACGAATCAATGTGTCAAAAGTACTGAATGATTTACAGGAACAAGGATTGGTACAACTCAGCAGAAAAGAAATCTCCATTCCAGCATTGGAAAAGCTGACCGAAAAGAATAAATAATCAAGTAGTAAAACCTCATAAAGATGAAACGGGGCTGTCCCCAAAAACGCTTAACAGTAATGGCTAATATAACTTAGAAATATGCTTCCATACTTATATTCTTCCAATAAAAACAGACGAAATATTATAGCATTATTCTATATTTGTCTCTTATCATAGAGTTAAAATTCTGCTGCCACTGCTGCCAGCTTTTATCGGAAACCACGATGGATAAAGGGATTTAGGGGTGGTGGCAGCACATTATTTTATGTATTCAAAAAGGCTGCTGCCACCACCTTTCCTCATTTTTTTTGTTTCGTGTCATTGCTGTACCGTTCTTTTTTAGTAGTGTTACTTTATTGCTAAAGGACGAAGGATGCCATTCATACGGTCGGATGAGCGAAAAGATGAGGAGTTTCAATAAGTTCCATCAGGTTGGAACTCCAGTTCCGTCAGGTTGGAACTTTGGTTACATCCTGCAAAAACAATCAGAACATTACAGTTTAACGCTTGAAGCTTGCTATTCCTTCATCTTACTTGTACGGATGATCTTTATAACTTTTTAAAAGCCATTTATCCATCGTGGTTCCCAAATACCTTGGTTTAAAAGGGATGGGAGAAAATAAAACAGGACGACTTTTCGAAGAGAAATTATTGAGAAGAACAAAGATAGTTTAAGAATAAAAATGGATGAAGAACAGGCTACATAAAAAAGAAAGTATCCTTTTGGGACAGTTTTTTTTATTTTTAACCTAACTATTTAATATACTTTGTTAAATAAGCAAATAGAATGAGGATAGTGATATTTTTTTTTAGCAACTTTGTAAATTAAATAAAACAACGCTATGATTGAAAATAAAAATCCATTTTTAAAACCCTATAACACCCCTCATGACACGGCTCCGTTCCATCTTATCAGGATAGAACATTATGAACCCGCCTTGTTGGAAGGAATGAAAGAACAAAATGAGGAAATTGACGCAATTGTCAATAATCCCGAAGCACCTACTTTCCAAAACACCATTGTCGCCCTAGAAGAATCGGGTGCACTGCTAGACCGCGTAACTACTGTTTTTGGCAATTTGATGAGTGCTGAGACTAGTGACGAGATGCAGAAACTGGCAGAAAAAATGATGCCCTTGCTGTCCGAACACAGCAACAACATCTGTCTGAATGAAAAACTGTTTGCTCGTATAAAAGACGTATATGAGCAAAAAGACCAGTTGCCGCTGAAAGATGAAGACACCCGACTGCTACAAAAGACATACGACGGTTTTGTGAGAAGCGGTGCCAACCTGACCGGTGAGGCAAAAGAAAAGTTCCGCCAACTGAATACAGAATTAAGCATATTGACTTTACGCTTTTCACAGAATCTGTTGAAAGAAACGAATAGCTATGAACTGGCACTGACGGAAAAACAATTGAAAGGATTGCCCGAAAGTTCATTGGAAAGTTATGCTCAGACAGCAAAGGACAAGGGAAAAGAAGGCAGCATCATTACATTGGATGCTCCCAGTTTTGTTCCTTTCATGAAGTATTGTGACGACCGCTCACTGCGTAGAGAAGTCTATATGGCTTATAACACCCAATGTACGCACGAGAACGAATACAACAATGTGGACATCATCAAGCAATTGGTAAACATCCGCATGGAACTGGCTCATTTACTGGGATTCTCCACTTTTGCCGAGTATAAACTGAAAAAGCGCATGGCCGAAACCAGTGATGCCGTATACAAACTGCTCAACCAATTGCTGGATGCCTATACCCCTGCCGCCCTAAAGGAAGTGGCAGAAGTTGAAGCATTGGCACGCGAAATGGAAGGCGATGATTTCCAGCTGATGCCATGGGACTGGGCTTATTATTCAGAAAAACTGAAAAATAAGAAATTCAATCTGAATGAAGAAGAACTGCGCCCTTACTTTGAGCTGAGCCAGGTAGAAAAAGGCGTATTCGGCCTGGCTACCCGCCTGTATGGCATCACATTTAAAGAAAATAAAGAAATTCCGGTCTATCATCCCGATGTAAAAGCTTATGAAGTATTCGACAAAGACGGCAGTTTCCTGGCGGTTCTTTATACAGATTTCCACCCCCGAGCCGGAAAACGTTCGGGCGCATGGATGACCAGCTATAAGGAGCAGTGGATAGAAAACGGCGCCAACAGCCGCCCCCATGTATCCGTTACCATGAACTTTACCAAACCATCGGCAGGAAAACCGGCATTGCTGACTTTCTCGGAAGTAAATACTTTCCTACACGAGTTTGGACACGCCTTGCACGGTATGTTTGCCAATACCACTTATCCAACCATGAGTGGCACCAGCGTATATTGGGATTTTGTGGAACTTCCATCGCAGATTATGGAAAATTTCGCCACTGAAAAAGAATTCCTCAATACATTCGCCAGACATTATCAGACAGGAGAACCCATTCCTGCCGAACTGATCCAGAAGATTGTAGATGCATCCAATTTCAATGTGGCCTACGCCTGCCTGCGCCAAGTAAGTTTCGGCTTGCTGGACATGGCATGGTACACCCGCCGGGAAACATTCGACGGAGATGTCCGCGCTTATGAAAAAGAAGCATGGAAAAAAGCGCAAGTACTGCCCGGAGTGGAAGACACCTGCATGTCCGTACAGTTCTCACATATCATGGCGGGTGGATATTCTGCCGGATACTACAGTTATAAATGGGCGGAAGTACTGGATGCGGATGCCTTCTCCTTATTCAAGGAAAAAGGAATCTTCAACCGGGAAGTCGCCGCTTCTTTCCGGGAGAATATTCTCTCGAAAGGAGGAACGGAACATCCGATGACCCTTTACAAACGCTTCCGCGGACAAGAGCCCAGTATCCATGCCTTGCTGAAAAGAAACGGAATAACCAACTAAAAAACAAAACAATATGAGACTAAAATCTATTCTTTATATACTGATGCTGCTCCCCTGTTTATGGAGTTGCAACAATGAAGACGATGTAGAGGAAATCTTTGCAAGCGGCACATGGCATGTAGTGGATTTCTATGGTAAAGCCAATTGGGACAAACGGAACGGAGAGCCCAAATACAATGCAATGGCACACAATCCGGACAAAACTGTGGCAGCCGAAGGAAGAAAAGCTTTGGATATTATTCATAGTTTCAACATTACTTTCAAAGCAGATGGTACTTTTACAGGCGGCATACAAAATGGAACGATTGAAGGTACATGGCAAGCGGACGGAAAAGACCAGACGGTAAACATAAATTTTACCAAGACCCCATCTTCAACAAGCTATAATAACGAGTTTATAGGAGCATTGAATAATGCAATATTTTATCAAGGGGACAGCAATGTCTTATTACTGGCTCCCGAAGGGAAAAAAACATATATTCAATTTGCACATAACAAGCAAGACTGAAATAATGGAAACGAAAGAAGAAAAACAACTCAAACTCGACAAACGATACATCCGCATGGCCAGTATTTGGGCGGAAAATTCATACTGTGAACGCCGTCAGGTAGGAGCATTGATCGTAAAAGACAAGATGATCATTTCCGACGGATACAATGGGACTCCCGCAGGATTCGAAAACGTATGCGAAGATGACAACGGAGTTACCAAGCCTTACGTGCTACACGCCGAAGCGAATGCTATCACCAAAATAGCACGAACCAACAACAGTAGTGACGGAGCAACCATGTACGTCACCGCATCTCCTTGCATAGAATGTGCCAAACTCATCATCCAAGCAGGAATCAAACGGGTAGTTTACTCAGAAAAATACCGTTTGGAAGACGGGCTTGATTTATTGAAACGCGCAAATATTGAAGTAATCTATATCAATCCCAATGAATAATAGCAAATAAAGATATGAGCAAAAATCGAACATCCCGTTTTATGCCGGTAATCGTTGCAGTAAGCATCGTAACCGGAATATTGATTGGAACTTTTTACGCCAACCACTTTTCAGGAAACAAATTAGGTATCATTAATACTTCATCCAACAAACTGAATGCATTGTTGCGTATCATTGACGACCAATATGTAGATACAGTGAACATGGGTGAACTGGTGGAAGATGCTATGCCGCAAATTCTAGGTGAGCTGGACCCCCACTCTTCTTATATTCCGGCAAAAGACCTGGAAGCTGTAAATTCTGATTTAAAAGGAAGTTTCAGCGGAATCGGTATCCAGTTTACCATCCAGCAAGATACCATCCATGTAAACAATGTCATCCAAGGCGGACCATCAGAAAAAGTGGGTCTGATGGCAGGAGACCGCATCATAGAAGTGGATGACAGTGCCTTTGTAGGAAAAATTGTCACCAACTATGAATCCATGAAAAGACTGAAAGGTCCCAAAGGCAGTGAGGTAAAACTTGGCGTTTTTCGTCCGGGAGAAAAAGAAACTTTACATTTCACCATTGTTCGTGGTGACATACCGGTAAAGAGTGTAGATGCCGCCTATATGCTGAATGACAAATTCGGTTACATAAAAGTAAACAAATTCGGTGAAACGACTTATCCCGAATTATTGATTTCATTAGCCAAGCTAAATCAGGCAAACTGCGAAGGAGTGGTCATCGACTTACGCAGTAATACCGGTGGATATATGGGTGCAGCAATTCAGATGGTAAACGAATTCTTACCCAAAAACAGACTCATCGTTTATACACAGGGACGCAAGTCTCCACGCGAGAACTATACATCCAACGGAACCGGAAGCAGCCAGAAAATGCCCATTGTCGTATTGATGGACGAAGGTTCGGCTTCTGCCAGCGAAATTTTTGCCGGAGCTATCCAAGACAATGACCGGGGGACAATCATCGGGCGCCGCTCTTTCGGAAAAGGGCTGGTACAACAACCTATCGACTTCAGCGATGGTTCAGCCATCCGTCTGACAATTGCCCGTTACTATACTCCGTCAGGACGCTGCATACAGAAACCGTATGTAAAAGGTAATGACGCAAATTATGAAATGGATATCCTGACCCGTTACGAACACGGAGAATTTTTCTCACAAGACAGTATCAAGCAGGATCAAAGCCAAATCTTTGAAACTTCTTTAGGCCGTCCTGTATATGGAGGTGGAGGTATTATGCCCGATATCTTTGTACCACAGGATACTACCGGCATGACTTCCTATTATCGCATGGCTGTTAATCGCGGACTGACCATCCAGTTTGCTTTCCAGTATACGGACAACCACCGTGCCGAAATGCAAAAATATGAAACAGAGGAAAGCCTGCTGCAATATTTGAAGCATCAGAATATTTTGGAACAATTCGCCCGTTTCGCTGAGAACAAAGGGCTAAAACGTCGCAACATATTGATGTATAAATCACAGAAACTGTTTGAAACAAATTTATACGGAAACATCATTTATAACATGCTGGGCATGGAAGCTTATATAGAATACTTGAACAAGAGCGACAAGACTGTCCTCAAAGCATTGGAAGTATTGGATAAAGGTGAATCATTTCCCAAAGCTCCCGAACAACCCATAGAACCGAAAGTAAGCGATGAAGGAACTAAAAAAACAACTGCGCAAGCAGATAGCGCAAGAAAAGCGCCGTCACGGCATCACCGAATTAATAACGAAGTCCGCTGCTTTGCTTGAGAAACTGGAACAGCATCCCAAGTTTGCATCGGCCCGTACCGTTTTGCTCTATTATTCATTAGATGATGAAGTACAGACACATGACTTCGTTGAAAAATGGCACCGGCAGAAAACAGTTTTGCTGCCGGTAGTCAAAGGAGATGAGTTGGAACTTCGTATTTATACAGGCAGGCAAAACCTGAAAACCGGTGAGGCTTATCACATAGAGGAACCGACGGGAGAAGCATTTACAGCGTATGAGAAGATAGACCTCGCCATTATACCGGGTGTTTCTTTTGATGCCCGAGGCAACCGGTTGGGAAGAGGAAAAGGATATTATGACAAATTACTGCCTCTTCTTCATTCCTATAATATAGGTATATGCTATGACTTCCAAGTAAGCGAGAAAATACCTGTTGAACCTTTCGATCGGGTGATGGATGAAGTCTGGACAGAAAATGGAATGCTGAAATAGATTCTATCGTGATAAGAACTGCTCCATAACTTGAAACCTCTTTTTAAGTGCGAATTTTTACGAAAAAGATAAAAGAAAATTCGTAAAATTCGCATTTAAAAGAAAGTAGCACAAGAACCTTCGGAACGACCAAAGGAGCAAATTGAATACCAACAAGTTAACGGAAAATAATATTGACTATCACTTGTGCCCCTACTTGTTTATTCAGATTCTTCACCAATAAATCACGCCCCATCATCAACTCCTGACGAAGCACGGACGAAGTGAGATGCACATAAAGTATCTGGTTCTTGATATAAAGATTACTCGTATATTTAGTAATGGCAGGCCCCACCACATCTTTCCACGCCTGTATCAGACGATACTCGTTCAGTGGTGCCTCCAAAGCATTCTGCCGGAAGAACTTCCGGACCATTTCCCCTATTTGTTCCGCATCATTACGTTTCATTTAATCACTTCCTTTCTTTCTGTCACGCCTCCGTTCTCCACGGCAAAAACCCTATATTCCCTCTCTATCTTCTTCAATATCTTATCCAGATGATCCCGGTTGGTATCCGTAATGAAAATCTGTCCGAAACTGTCTCCGGCTACCAGTTTTACAATCTGTTCCACACGGAAAGCATCCAGTTTATCAAAAATATCATCCAACAGCAACAAAGGAGTGGTGTTGCTGCCTGTTTTCTTCAGAAAATCAAATTGAGCCAATTTCAAGGCGATAAGATAAGTTTTGTTCTGCCCTTGTGACCCCTCCCGCTTTATCGGAAAATCCCCCAACTGCATAATCAAGTCATCTTTATGAACTCCCTTCAACGAATATCCCATTACACGGTCGCGCCGACGGCTCTCCTTGATAATATCCAGCAATCCCCCACTCATAGCATGAGATTCATACGCCAGATTCACTTTCTCTTTATCTTGAGAGATATAAGAATAAAAAGACTGGAAAGTAGGTATAAACTCAGCAATAAACTCACTACGCTTCTTAAAGACGACCTCACCCGCAGATGCCATCATCTCCTCCCATACCAGCATTAATTCCTCATCGAATTCCTGTTCCGATTTCAACAAAGCATTACGCTGCGTCAATGCTTTATTATAACGTATCAGCGCATCCAAATATTCCTTATCATATTGCGATATCACCACATCCATAAAACGACGGCGCCCGTCACTACCTCCTGCAATCAGCTCCGCATCAGCAGGAGACACCATTACAAGGGGAATAAAGCCAATATGATCCGATAAACGGTTATATTCCTTTTTATTCCGCTTGAATTGCTTTTTCTGACGACGTTTCAATCCACAATATACCTCTTCCGGCTCACCTTGGTCTGTTTCATAGAAACCCTGAATTACAAAGAATTCTCCTTCATGACGGATATTTTGCGAATCAATAGGATTAGTGGCACTCTTACAAAAAGAAAGATAATAAACCGCATCCAGCAAATTTGTCTTCCCCATACCGTTTTGTCCGATAAAACAATTCATCTTCGGCGAGAATTCCAATTCCGCCTGCTCCAGATTTTTATAATTCAATATCGAGATGCGTTTCAGTATCATAGAACTTCTATTTAATTGAGGATACAAAATTAGAGATAAAAACGGGAAAAACTAAAAAAATATGCCCGTAAATTTCATTAATACATAGAAATGAACTACTTTTGCTGACCGAAAAAGAATATCCGAAAAATAATAAAAAAGTAAATATAAAAATGGCAGAACAAAAACACACTCAGGACCCATTAGATATGGAAGAAGCACTGAGTACCTCAGAAGCATTCCTTATCAAGTACAAAGGAAGAATCCTTGGAACTATTGCAGCAGTAGTGATTATCATAGCTGGTTTCATGGGATATAAGCATTTTATTTCTGACCCCAATGAAGTAAAAGCATCAGAAGCTTTATTTAAAGGAGAACAATATTTCGGAGCTGATAACTTTGAAACCGCATTGAATGGTGACAGTATCGGTTACAAGGGTTTTCTGAAAGTAGCAGATGAATTCAGTGGAACCGCTGCTGGTAATTTGGCCAATGCTTATGCAGGTATCTGCTATGCACAGTTGGGTAAATATGAAGATGCAGTGAAATATCTGGATAAATTCAGCGCTAAAGACCAGCTGGTGAGCCCTGCCATTTTGGGAACTATCGGTAACTGTTATGCTGAAATGGGACAATTGGACAAAGCTGCAGGAACTTTGCTGAAAGCAGCGGATAAAGCAGACAGCCAGGCATTGAGTCCTATCTATTTGATCCAAGCTGGTCAATTGTTCGAAAAGTTGGGCAAGAATAGTGAAGCCGTTAAAGCATACACTTTGGTGAAAGAAAAATACTTCAATTCTTACCAGTCAATGGACATTGATAAGTACATCGAACGTGCATCCATCAAATAAGAAAAGAATATACCTTAATGATATAAAGAGGTTGTCTGCACCTGTGTACAGATAACCTCTTTCTTTTATTAAACCACTAAAACTAAAAAACAATGGCAACAGCGTATCATAACTTATCTGATTACGATTTCAATTCAGTTCCTAATGCAGAAAATATGCGTTTCGGTATCGTAGTATCCGAATGGAACAATAACATTACCGGCCCCCTATTGGAAGGAGCCATAAGTACCTTAAAGAAACATGGCGCAAAAGATAAAAATATTTTAGTACAAACAGTACCCGGCAGTTTTGAACTGACTTTCGGTTCTGCACAAATGATAAAAAGTGGAAAAGTAGACGCAGTGATTGCAATAGGTTGCGTAGTTCGTGGCGATACTCCGCACTTTGACTATGTATGTGCCGGTACCACCCAAGGTATCGCCCAACTGAATGCCGAGGGAGATATTCCTGTAATCTATGGTTTGATTACCACCAACACCATGCAACAAGCCGAAGATCGTGCGGGCGGGAAATTAGGTAATAAAGGGGATGAATGTGCAATAACCGCCATCAAAATGCTCGATTTTAAGCAGAAATTACATAAAACGCAGATTTTTTGAAAAAAAGTTCTTGTAGAATTTGCATATTCAAAAAAAAGCCGTACCTTTGCATCGCAATTGAGAAACAAACCTACTCAATGAGAGAATTGAGATAGAATCTTAAAAGCGAATGGGCAAATACCAGAGTGGCCAAATGGGGCAGACTGTAAATCTGCTGTCTTTCGAC
>BLLV01000006.1 GCA_011959205.1 Bacteroidaceae bacterium | reverse complement strand
TTCCCGTTGCATACCCACTGTGGAGCATCGGGAACAAAACACAATGGATTGGGATTCACTCCTTCCGCCGCCTCACCTTTCAGCGGAGTAAAACTCCTGATCCGGCAATTACCGCCCAGCGTGGACGTGATTTTCACATGCGTCAGTCTGCCTTCCCTCCAGTCCATGTCAACAATGAAGCCGCCGCGCGCACGCAAACCGCTGACTGACCCCGACCGCCATGCATCGGGCAAGGCAGGCAGCAAGAAGAGTTCCCCCCCATGGCTTTGAAGCAGCATTTCGGTAATCCCTGCCGTTCCTCCGAAATTTCCGTCTATCTGGAAGGGCGGATGCGCATCAAACAGGTTGGCATACGTTCCACCACCTTTAGTCGAGACATCGGTGACATCAACATACTTCAATCCGTTTTTCAACATCCGGTAAGCATGGTTACCGTCTTCCAACCGCGCCCAGAAATTAATCTTCCAAGCCATCGCCCATCCGGTACCTCCGTCACCACGGATTTCCAAGGTGCGTTTGCAAGCCTCAGCCAGTTCGCGATCGCGGCGAGGCAGAATCTGTTTACCAGGATGTAAACCAAACAAGTGTGAAGCATGACGATGTTCGGGATCCTGATCCTCAAAGTCCAGATGCCATTCTTGTAACTGCCCCATAGCTCCTTCATGAGCAGGATAAAGATTCTTCAACACAGACTTGATGCGTCTGCAATAAGTGTCTTCGCCCAAGATAACGGAAGCCTGCAAATAATTAGAGAAAAGGTCACGAATCAAAGCCATATCCATAGTCGATGCTTTCGCCACTTCGCCTTCCCGGCGTTGTCCTTTGCTGTCAGTGTAGAAAAAACGATTCTCCGGTGAAGTGGAAGGATTGGTCACCCAATATCCCGATTCATCTTTTTGCAGCCATTGCAGTACAAAGGCTACCGCTCCTTTCATCAGCGGATAGGCAGTATCACGCAAATAAATCGTATCGCCATGGAAAGCATAATGCTCCCACAAATGCTGGCAAAACCATACTCCCGACATAGGCCAGCACGACCAACGAGGCGCACCTTTCACATCATTCGCATACCCTCCCGTAGGAGCGGTCTGCGCCCATGCATCCGAATTATGATGAGACGCCCATCCTTCGTTGATCCCATAATTGACACGGGCGGTCTGCTCCCCGTTCTTAGCCAAAGCGCCAATGAAGTCGGACAAGGGAGCGAGACACTCTGAAAGATTGGCCACTTCTACAGGCCAATAGTTCATTTCCGTATTGATGTTTACCGTATAGTTAGAACCCCAAGGCGGCTGTACATGCGGATTCCATATACCTTGCAAATTGGATGGAAGTCCTCCGGCACGCGAAGAAGCAATAGTTAGGTAACGTCCATACTGATAATACAACTCCACCAATCCCTGGTCCGAATCGTCTTTCGCAAAGTGCTTAAGCCGTTCGGGAGTGGTGAGCCGGCTGACCGCATCGGTCTGTGACTCACCCAGTGAAAGATGTACCCGGTTGAACAAAGCCTGATAGTCCTGTTCGTGTGCTTTCAGCAAGGCAGCATACTCTTTTCCGTCAATAGCCGCCAACACTGATTCCGTCAGTGCCGACGGATCTTTCCCTTCCGAACCGGGTTGTTTGTCCCCACCATTATAACTGGTGGCAGTTGCCAGTATCAGGACAGCCCCATTTGCCTGACGTACGGATACGACCGAGTCTTCTACAACGGAAGTCCCTCCATCGGACAACACCTTGACTTTCACGTCAAAATTCATGCCTTCCTTTCCTGTCTCGTCATAAACGATCTGATTGGGATCATAATCACGGTTCGCCACATACACAGGTGCTTTTCCTGTAAGCGACAAAGTTTGCGCATCATACTTGGCAGTCTGGAAACGAAGCCGGCTGGTCAGTTTCACATCGAAAGACAACGCCTGAGGCTTGTCGGCTTCCAGTCGTACCACCATGACTTGGTCCGGATAAGAAATAAAGGAAGTACGCGTATAAGTAACTCCGTCCGCCATGTAACGTACAGTAGTGGTGGCATTGCTGATATTCAGATCACGGTACAGCCCACTGACTTCCCCGTCAGTCTTTACATCCAGTTTCAAGTCCGCCAGCGGCAAATAACGTGCCGTGTACGGACCTTGTCCATGATTTTTCCATAATTCACGGGCCTTTGCATAATCTCCCTCGTCCACGGCCTTACGAATTTCGGGAAGCGCCTTTACCGTTTCCTGATTATTCCAGTCACTCGGTCCACCAGACCATAACGTTTCTTCATTCAACTGATAGACCTCCTGCAACGGATTTCCAAACACCATGGCACCGATGCGTCCATTGCCCAAAGGTAACGCTTCCTCCCATCGGGAGGCAGGAGCATCATACCACAATCTCAAGTCTTCAGCCGGTTGCCGATCTCCCTGATCCACACACCCCGAAAGCACGGCACCCAATAATATACATCTCAAATAATTTTTGTTTTTCATGCGTCTTTCATACTTGCTTGTTATTTTATGCCTGCTTATTACTCCGTATCTACAATTTTAAAGACCTTCTCCGAATTGGAAACCAACTTGATAGCAGGAAGCTTTTCCTTCAAATCCAGCCGAATGACAGTCGCTGTCCGGTCGGGCATTCCGGCAGGCAGCTGAATGGTTACCGAACCTTTACGTGCTTCCAGTTTCAGCGGTGATCCGTCTGCCAGAAGAGTGGCACGTCTGCCTGTGAAATCTCCTTGCAGATGCAGCTTGCCGTCCGTGGGCCAATCGAAGACACAAAGATAAAGTACCGAATTCTTCTTGTAATCCTTACGCACACACTCTCCCCATGCCGGATGAAGTCCGCTTCGTTGGGTATTATATATCGCCTCACCGTTACGCGACAGCCATTCACCTGTCTCTTTCAGACATTGACGTGCCTCAACAGGCACATCGCCCAATCCGTCAGGCCCTACGTTCAACAAGTAATTCCCGCCCCGTGCCGCAATAGTAATCAGATTACGGATAATCTCCTGAGACGACTTCCAGTTTTTGTCCCAGCTTTTATAGCCCCAAGAACTGCCGATATTCATACAGGTTTCCCAATAAATACCTTCTATATCCTCAGCCTTGGGTACTCGTCCTTCCGGTGTTTTATAGTCTCCGGGAAAATTAGGACGCTTCAAGCGGTCGTTCACAATGATGTGCGGATAGTTTGCCAGTTCCTTCATCACATCCTGCGCCTGCAGGTCGGTAATCACCTGCGGTGTATCAAAGAACATGACTCCGATGTCATTACCATAACGAGACAACAACTCACGAATCTGCGGCAACGATACCCGATAAAAATAATCCTGGAAGGATACCGATGTTTGCAGACAATCCCACGATCCGATATGTTCTTTCGTATAACGGTCTATCTCTACCGAATCAGGATTCGCCCAACCCTCGCGCATCTCTTTACGGGCCGTGTTACCTCCCGGATTACACCAATCCTGCGATTGCGAATAATAAAAACCTATCTTCATGCCGTGACGGCGGCATGCCTGCACCACCTCGTCCACAATATCACGACGGAAAGGCGTATAATCCACTATATTGAAAGAACTTGCCCGGCTTTGAAACATGGCAAACCCATCGTGATGCTTGGTAGTAAAGACAATATATTTCATACCGGCCTCACGAGCCATAAGCACCAGACTATCCGCATTAAAATGCACCGGATTGAAAGTACTGGATTTGGCACGATATTCACGCACCGGTATCTTGCAACGGTTCATTATCCACTCGGCACCGCCACGACGTTGCTGATATCCATTATACACTCCACCATACAGGCTATAAGGCCCCCAATGGACAAACATGCCGAATTTGGCTTCTTGCCACCATGCCATTTTATGTTCTTGAGATAAAGACCGCTGACCGACACATCCTATGGTTGTCAGACAAAGCAAAAGGAATATTGACAATTTTCTTTTCATCGTATTAATTATTTAATCAGTAAAGACAAATCCGCTTTTTGGCGAGCCATCAGTTGGGTTACATAAAGAGAACGCGGAAACACATTGGTTTCATTATGTCCTTCCCATACGCCGTCAGGCCTGTCTGTAAAGACTCCGGGATATCGTTCCCCTTTAGTTCCTATACTATAGTTCTTTCCAGAAGCCCAAGGACTCTGCACCGCAGCGCGGCCTACATGACAATTCCACAATACCTGAGTCACCCCGGCCCAACCATGACCGCTACCCATTTTTCCACGATCCTGCACATTGATATCGCCATCTGTCACAATATTATCATATAGAGTTCCTACTGCCCAACGATGATGAGGGCCAATGTCCGCATACGTCTGTGTAGCCGTACAATTATAAAAAACATTGGGACCGCAGACCTGTGAACCAGTGATATAATCATGCCTTCCTTCCGTACTTTGACAATTCATAAACAAATTCTGCTGGCCTATGTTATTGAAAGAATAACGCAAACCACCCGTAATGACTGCCTTGGGTTCCAGATTCCGACAATTCCGCACGGTCACATTCTTGGCGAAACGTTCACAACTGACAGCGGCATAGCCAAAATAACGTGCTGTGACATTATCCACCCAACAGTTTTCCGCTTTTTCTATCTGTACGCCTATCCACCCGTGTTGTGTATCTTCATAGTCGTCAAACTCTGATTCCAGACACAAATCCGATACACCTACCTCATTGATGCGTCCGTCAAACTTATACTTGTAAACATCACCGCCACCATATTTCCAGTCCATCTGCATCACTACCGGATTATCAATAAAGAGGCGATTTCCCTCCACCCGGGTCACCTCCCTCTCAAAAGCAAGGTTATATTCCTGAGGTGTCCATTGGCGGGTTCCTTTCCGTTCTTCAATCTGGTCCATCTTTATATCATGAACCCATTTTTGTGTTCCGGGACGATAAACAACTATTTTATCACCGGGCTTGAATCCCTCACCACAAGAGACTTGGAAAGAATGAGTACCGACAGGAACAAATTTATCCGTGATGCTCACCCGTGTTCCTGGTATTTCCTCACGAATGCCGGCACCTGAAATTTTTATCAAAGCATACTTCCTTTTGGCAGTAGCAATAAGACGGGTCTCGTCCACATTGCTTCCTTCTCCTTTCAGAACCACTCCTCCAGCCTTTATCACGACAGACTGTGAAACAGGATATAATCCCCGCTTCAAAAGCAACACCCCTCGGTGTCCGTTTCGGCCGGCGGGAAGCTGCGATATTTCATCCACCGCCTGCTGAATATGCGCCCAGTTGTCTCCCTCGACAGGAGAAATAATCCGGGTAACAGAATGCTGCGGAATACTTTGGTTGCCATGATGATAACCCACCCGACTGAAATCGGGGATTACATTCCCCTCCTCATCGGGTATATAAACCAGTTCTCCACTTTTACTTATTTTCACAAGAGAGGATTGCCATGGAGCCGGCATCTTTGTCTGTGCAGGCAAGACCGTACACAAGGCCGACAATGTGCATGCACCTATCCAATGTCTGAATGTCTTCATTTCTTTATATCTTCTAAGTTATACCTACTTTTTCACATACAAAAATAAATAGACACCCTAAAAAAGACTTTTAATATTATTCCAATAAGTTGTAGAAATACTCCAAGCAATGCCTGTTCCCCATAAAAAAGAGACTGAAAACAACAAACCTTTGTTCCCAGCCTCTTAATGATTACACAGTTCTTCAAAAATGCACTTTAAGCCCACCCATTCCGTTGAATCCGGGCATTGTATAACCACGATTGATCATATAACCGATATTTGTTATATTATTTAATGTAACAAATAGTTCCAAAGCACGGAATGCCATATAGGTGATTTTCATATTGAGCAATACATATTTCTGGTGTTCTGTTTGATTAGAAACATAAAGCCCGCCGATTCCCTTCAATTCCGCATCCATTTTAAGTTTTGGCAAAACCTGCCAACCAAGTCCCCAAAAATATTGATTTCTGGGTGCTGCCGTCAGATTATCTAACGAAGTGTGAAGATAACTATAGGAAGCTCTCAAGTTTAACTTGTCAATCGGACGGCTACTTGCTGACACCTCTATTCCCTTATTGATGAAACGACCTGCGTTCTCATTCTTCATATCTACTGTTTGAATCAAATTATCTCCCTTGCTGTAATAACCGGTGACATCCATACTGAAATAACGGGAGAAAGTTTTTCCTACAGTCACTTCATAGTTCATCATCCGTTCCGGATCAAGTTCCGGATTGGCAGAACGATAAAGATACATCTCGCGAAAGGAAGGATTACGATATCCTTCAGCCCAAGAGGCTTTTACCGTCCAACCCTCAGCAGGATGAATCACGAAACCTCCTTGCGGTATCCATTGCGTACCGAAACGATCACTGTTCGCCATACGAAGCCCTGTATTCAGAATCAATGCTCCTCCAAACAAATCTTGAGAAAAAGTGATATAAGGAGAGTATTCCGTAATGCTTTTCCGACTGATAGTAGATATAGAACCTTCTGTATGCGCATTACCGCCTGAAACAGGAATCTTGCCCGTATAGGTATCATAGTCAAATCCCAACGTAACTGATGCATCCTTCCAAGGACGGACATTCTGATAGGCAAGAACGCCAAAACGGTCATCCAGACTATGGAAATGTTTCGGATCATCAATGTAATGGTTACCATAACTATAATAGATACGCACACAACCATTTGTCCTCTCATAATAGTTGCTCAATGACAAGGATGCCTCTCCACGAGTGATGTTTTGATGATAAATATCCGTAGATTCCGGATTAGAGAGCTTAGGGTAAACCGGATCATTGCCCACAAAGTTCATCAAGGAATAATCCACACGCAATTTCCATAACTGACTGAAATCATACCCCAATTTGGCATACAGGCTACCTTGCTTAAAGTCAAAGTTATCCTCCAAACCATCCGTACGATCATATCCCAGTGATATCAACGAAGAAAAATTGCCCAGCCGCACAGTGTTGACAAGCGAAGAACGCCAAGTGTTATAAGAGCCATATTGGGAAGTAAGGGTCGTATGCACTCCATTCCGGTCGGCATTCTTGGTAATGACATTGATTACTCCTCCCATGGCATTAGACCCATAGAGTACCGAGCCAGGCCCTCGAAGCACTTCCACCCTATCTACATATTCCGTTTCGTAAAAATCAGCCACATGATGCGAATAGATTCCGGCAAACTGAGGTTGACCGTCCACCATCATCAGTACCGCATTTGTAGGAGAACCGCCAACACCTCGTATCTTGATTCCTCCCGATCCTCCGTTACTGACTCCAAACCCCAACACATTGCGCTCGGAAACAAATAAACCGGGCACCTGGCCTGAAATAGCCGAAAGCAACTGCGACTGTCCGGTAGCCTCCAACTGGGAACTTTTGACAGTAGAAACGGTATAAGGAAGCAAATTACGTCCGGTAGCATGATTGCTGCCAGTCACCACCACTTCACCAATGCGGTAAATGCGAGTTGTATCCACCACCTGTGCTGATGCACCCAAAGAAAGAAAAGCTGTGCATAAAGTAGCACAGCTTATACATTGTTTGAAGGATAGTCGGTTCATATTCAAATAATCTATTAAACGCTATTCTACAAAAACCAACTGTCTATCTATGTGTAAGCATTTTCAACAAGAAATATCCTCCAAAAATCTGCAATAAAATGCCAGGAATACCTATACGGAAGTCTTGGACAGCCGCATAAAAACTGCCTGTCAATGCCCACTCTGCCAACGTACCGAATACTTGGTAACCCAATACTACTCCCATTAATGCCGATATGGAAATCTGCTTACTACGAGAAGCCATATACCCCGCAATAATTGCCAACAATACGGACTTGATCAGAATAGCCGGCAAAACAGCCACGGCAGGCATTCCAAAAAAAGAATTATTAACAAGCGGAGACAGGATAGCTGTCAACAATCCCACCTTCATGCCATACTTATACGCACCCACCAAAGTAAAAAAATAAATAGGGAGCAAAGTAGGTCCACCTAAATGTACCCAATGACACAACTGAGGAAACATAACATTGCCAAAAACGAATAATAGGGCAAACAGATAAGTGTGCACATTATTATAATTCAATGAATAAAGTTTTGCTGTAGATTCCATAATTTTCAAACGATTCTAATTTATATCCATGTTTATTTTCCTGTCACCATTTTATTGGGCTATCTTGTCCTTTTCCATAATTACCGCAGCCCACAAAACGCCTGCCACTGCTTCTTTGGCATTCAATATTTTATTGACCGTAACATAAGTCACAAAATCCTTCTTGATGGTCACCCCATCACACGCCCCGATGACATCGAGCAGACCTTGGTTGTTCACTCGCACAAAAGGATAAAGGCTTTCATATCCTCTCCGAGCCACAGAAGCATATTCCTTCTCTTTCAACAATCCTAAATCAATGCCGCGCTGTATAG
This sequence comes from Bacteroidaceae bacterium, assembly GCA_011959205.1. GTDB lineage: Bacteria > Bacteroidota > Bacteroidia > Bacteroidales > Bacteroidaceae > Phocaeicola. The sequence continues at coordinate 40,085 of BLLV01000006.1, read as the reverse complement.
CATATACAAACATCGCCGTACCCGACGGATCGATAAAGTTCAGCGGATTAGTACCTTTATCTACCACCATGAACCATCCTCCGGTATTGGCATCCTGTACATTCTTCAATCCTTTCACCATTTTTTGATAGACATTCAACACATCATTATAGTGTGCATGAGTTTTAGGAAGGACAGCCAACAATTCGGGAACAACCAACGTGTACCATCCCATGCCCTCACTCCATACTTCAGGTGAAAGACCGGTCTGCTTGTCCGCCCATTCTGCTTTATCCGGTTCGGTAGTCCAAGCATGGAGCAACAATCCGTCAGGACGCTGCAAATGCCGGGCTGCCGACAGAATATTACGACAAGCTATATCCAAACAATAGTCCGTCTCACCCACATATTGTGCACAACGAATCAAGAACATCTGCATCATAAAAACACCGTCAATCCACATATTAGGCGATTTATTACCATGCCAGAATTGTCCGTCGGAACTAGGGTAATCGGCAACAGCTTTCAGAATCTGTAAAACAGCCTTTTTGTAACGCTCATCACCTGTACGCTTGTAAAGCGTGCAAAAAGCAGAACCTGTCATAAAGTTATCCAAATTAGTCAAGGCACCTCCCTTATAATTACCTTCCGAATCCATAAAATGATCGATGTATTGTTTCATATACCGGGTGTACTTCTCATCACCAGTAAGCAATCTTAATCGGTCCATGGCTTCGAACATATATCCTTGTACATACGTATAATCCTTCCAATAAGCAGTACGGTAATCCGGATAACGCGCCATAATTGTTTCCGCCAATGGTACAGCCAACATTTCGGGAGCTGCTCCCGGTACATAATTCAGTTTTGCAGCAGGATCTCCCTGTGAAGTTGTACGGCGCAAACGAGTGGTAACTTGTTGTGTCACCATCATAGTTACATTGTTCTCATTAGTTACATATCCGGTTGTAGATACAGTATTCTGAGCTTGTACAAACACAGTCTGCAAGGCAGCAAGGCCCAAAAGCCCTATTACCGCAACAATTTGTTTTTTCATGGTATTCATTTCCTAAGATTATTCGATTTCTAATAAAGCCAAATAATAGGATTACGAATCGGCAGGTTACGAACTACTTCTTCATTTTCAGGGAAATGATCCAATGCCAACCATGTCCGATAATAATCCTCATTATTAAATTGTTTCCAAGCAAAAATCAATGCAGGTTGCGCCACCGGCCACTCTTCCCAATACATCACATCGGCAGGATAGCCCCACGACTGTTTATCAACAATATAAGGATGCATAAACTGAAGAGCTTTCCGCATATTTTTCCCGTCGGAAGTGGTGTACTCCCATAAATTATCTTTGTCAGTAGAAAGTATTTGGCAGAGAGCAGCCATGGCATCCAGATTGAACAAGGAATATCCATAAGGTTTTGTGCGTTTCAGCTCACGCGGAAAACTTCCATCAACTTCCATTTGCTCTACCAAGAATATGTGCTTGAAACGTTCTGCACATTGTTCCATGATCTGCTTGTTCCCCACGTATTTGGCGAAAATAGCAGCCTGCATGGCCCAACAAGTTCCATGATTATTGGCAGCGTTCATTTCATCTATGCCATAAGGATGTGTCGTCATCCAATCCAGATAAGCGGCAAACCATTTCTTTGTACCCTCCAACAACTCTTGAGACAGAAGTCCCTTTTCCTCCAACCGGATAAGCGACTGAACGATCTCTACCAAATGAATCGTATCAATTATACCAATGCCACGTCCTGTCGCTATGCCTTTAATAGCCTGTGCATAAAGTAAATGCGGATTCATACGGGTTCTTTCATCCATAAACCAAGCCTTTATATGCTTCACAACAGGAGCTATATAGTTTGGATCACCCGTCAGCAAATAGGCAGAAGTCAGATTACCCACAATCCGGCTGAAGCGTATCATCGCATGTCGGTGTTCCACAAAGTTATCCGGATTGGTTTCTCCATCCCGACGGATATACGGACCTTCGGGATGAAGTGTATCAGGCCACCAATAATCCCCTTCTGAAAAGAAATCATGGGGAGTACCTACACTGCGCTCGGCAATAAAAGATGTCACAGTCACCGGTTCTGCCTGCATATCTTTTTCTGCCCTTTTCAGAATCTCCAGTTTCAACGGTTCTTCCAACTGCGCCCGCACCTTGTCTGCTGAATGGCAAGATTGTAAAAGAAAAATCCATACAACAACTATATAATATACATGCTTCATATTTATTAATTTATAGTTACAAATTGTGTTTCAAGATTCTCTGATTTCACGGCTACCACTGACTTGCCGGAACCTCTTTTTACCCGAATGGAAGCAGTACCATTAGCAGCCTGTACTTTAGAAGACCCACTCACTGTTCCTTGATTCTTGACAAGTTCTCCATCACCAGCCAGTTCAAAACGAATCACTTTCTTTGAATCCAAACAAGGAATACCCTTCTCATCCACCAAACTTACCTTCACTAAAACAAATGCTTCATCCATCCCTTCTGACGAAACGAGCAAACGTTTTTCCTCTCCCCATTTCTCAGTCTGATATCTTACCGTAATTTCATCTTCCAGAACAGTCTTGTCTTTCGCCACAGCTATTGCCTTTATCTCATTCTTTCCTGCATTCAGCAGTACCTCCCAACGCAGACCTGCAGCAGGAAATTCACGGCTGTCACGCAGTTTTTTTCCTTGGCTTATCCCATTGACAAACAACTCCACCTCTTTGCAGTTGGAATATACCAGCACTTCTTTCCTTTCGTTCTCACCGCCCCATCTTACAGCTTGGGAATGCCCATAAATATGCACCATAGGAGCAATCGCCCAATAGGACTGGAATACATAAAAACTTTCTTTCTTAGTAAAATCGCGCTCTATCACTCCTTTCTGGTTTACATACGGCACCGGATTTTCAGGACGAACCGGAGTAGAAAAGTCTTTGAACGGCCAGTAAGCGGTCCCGGTAAGCCATGGCATATTCTCTTGTTCTTTCAAATGCCAGTCTATCAACTTCACGACGTAAGTCTCGGACCAATCTTTTTTTGTCGGCTCCTTGTCTTCAACATGACGCCCCGCATGACTGTCACCTCCCCATTCCACATGCAGAAAATGTTTAACCCGCTCCATCGCTTCCCTTGAATAATTCACATAGTCTGTATATTTTCCGCGATACCATCCTGCCCAAATGGTAGGTGAATAGACATCAACAATATCACTGCAAAACTCACAACGACGGATAGCCGTCTTACGACAAGCGTCCAATGTGTGAGACAACGTATTCAGTTCACTCATGAAAGCACGTATTTCACCCTGTTCGTAACGCTCGAAATCATTAGGCCAGTCATTCTCATTACCTAATCCCCAAATAATAACAGCCGGATGATTGTAATGCTGGGTAATCATGTTAGTCAACATACGCCGAGCTTGCGCCCGATAGTTCTCTCCACCAACTCCACCACGGCACCAAGGTATTTCCTCCCATACCAGAATGCCTAGTTCATCACACAAGTTCAAAATGATTTCAGACTGCTGATAGTGTCCCAAACGAATAAAGTTCACTCCCATCTCTTTCATCATTTTCATTTCTTGTATCATCTGTTCCTCAGTCATAGCTGCTCCTACCCCTGCATGGTCTTCATGACGGTGAGTACCCCGAAGCAACAAACGTCGTCCGTTCAAATGAAAGGGACCTTTCTCGACAAACTCAAAATGACGGAATCCAAATTTCTCGACCGAAGTGACGCTCTGTCCGTCTGCACTCACAGTGACTTCACAAGTATATAGCCTTGGAGCATCCACGTCCCATACTACAGGTTTATCGATCTTGACATCAAGCAAAGAGAGTTCCCCCAGCGGAGTAACCCCATTCAGTTTCCGACTAACAACGATCTTTCCATCCGCATCCTTGACACATACCTGCACATCTGCCGTCCGGACATCTGCCAGGTTATAGAACGTTCCTGCGATTTTCAAAGAAGCATCCTTCAGATTCTTTGCCAAAGACGGATCAATGTGCAATCCGCTCATGGCTACCTTTGGTAAATAAACCAAATTCAGGTAACGGTAAATGCCACCATATACATTGAAATCAGACAAGTCCGAAGGAATCATTTCAGCATCTCGACTGTTGTCACAACGTATGCTCAAAGGGATCTTTCCCTTAAAACGAGCCGCGGCATCACTTGCTAAAAATGCCTTAACCGCATCCGTGATATCTACATTCCAACTGTCATAACCGCCCACATGGCTTCCCACCTTGGTGGTATAAATATAGACATCAGTCTTCTGCCCGGCTCCTTCAAATTCCAACAGGATACGTCCGTCAGGATAGGGATTATGAAGGGAAAGCTGTGTCTTGTACCAACCTGGACCCTGATAATAATTCACATCCGGATCCACCCCATCTTCCGCATTGAAACAATGCGGAAGAGTGACTTCCTGCCACAAAGGCAGTTCTTCGGGTTGTCCAGGTTTTACAGGACGGACCGCCTCCCATATATTCCCTATGTCCTGACGAAGAAATACCCAATTATCCGTCAAACGCTCTTTATGTTGCACAGGAACCTTCGCTTGGAGGCTACCTGCCAACACCGTTAAAAAAATAATAACACCTATCCACCTACTAACCATAATCCTATCTGTTATTTTTTTACAATACCGCACTACCTGTCGCTTCCAATTTAGCCTTCTTCAACAATGCCTCCAAGAAATAATAATCGGCATAGATGATAGGCACATCCATTTCTGAATTATGATTGCCCGATCCTACACTGTGAAGCAATAAAAAGCCACGATCTCCCCGCAAACGTGCACGATACCCCTTCGTAAGATTTTCCAAAATAGCATCGGCCCATACTTTGTATTGCATGGACATATCCGAAACATACGTGGACAATTCGTACAAAGCGCAAGCTGTCACGGCGGCAGCAGAGACATCCCGAGGTTCATCAGGAATTTGAGGAGCATTATAATCCCAATAAGGTATCAAATCCTCGGGAAGCGTCTTGCTGGAAAAGATGAAACCGGCTATCCTCTCGGCTTGCTTCAAGAATTCGGGCAGACGAGTTTCACGATAACACATTGTGTACCCATAAAGCCCCCAAGCCTGCCCTCTAGACCAAGCCGACTCATGTGCATATCCCTGATGAGTATGCTTATGCAACACCGCACCAGTTATTGTATCATAATCAACTACATGATAAGAACTGTAATCTTCTCTGAAATGATTTCTCATCGTCGTACGCGCATGATTCACCGCAATGTTATAATAAATAGAATCACCCGATTCCTTGAATGCCCAATATAGCAATTCCAAATTCATCATATTGTCAATAATGACCGGGCACTGCCATTTATCCCGGTTATGATCCCACGAACGAATACATCCAACATTTTCCTTATAACGCGTAATCAAAGTAGCAGCCGACTGAAGCATAATTTCCTTGTATTCCTTATTACCTGTCAGCCTGTATCCGTTTCCGAAACTACAATAAACCTTAAAGCCCATATCATGAGTACCCGCATTCGTTTTTTCACGTTCTACCGGTGCTGTAAATTCTTCTGCTTTCTGCTTCCAGTAATTGTCTTTGGTATATTCATACATATACCAAAGCTCTCCCGGGAAAAAACCACTACACCAATCACGCGAAGCCACCAGACGCAAGGATCCATCCGGCTGTATATTACGCGGAGCAAACAAATGACGTTCTTTTTGCTCGTCCGTGAAACCGCTTTTCACACTGTCAATTTCCGTAAAAGCATATTTCAACTGTTGGGAGGCAAAGTCAAAATTATCTTTCACAACATCTGTCGATGCCGTATTCCTCACTCCACACGAACTGCATAAAAGCAACAATGAAAAAATTCCTGTCTGTATTTTCATAGATTTTCTATATTAAATATTTGTTATCGTCATAGGACAAAAGTACGTCATTTGCGCCCAAACTCATTATAGATTTATTTCAAATCCTTTTATTATTTTCCCAACTATCAATGCAGAGCACCTTCCAGCGCACAATCGACCACAAAAACAGAGGACAGTGTCTGAATCTCTGTGCGATGCCCCCATGTACAAAGAATCTTTTTTTCCCTATTGACTAAAAACATGTGAGGCACTTTCTCCTTCACCCCATGCCCTTGCCAATTGGTAAACAAAAGCCCTTTCTCAGGAATGTACTGCATGCCCGACAAAAATTTGAACGGCCGCGTATCCGGAAAATCTTTATTAGATAATTCCCATACAATTTCCTTTCGCGGATTGAACTCCACAATCCGAGGATTCTTATCCGCATCGGCTACAGCCACCACGGTATTTCCATCGGGCAAACGAATGACAGAATGCGCACCACCGGATATAGATACCTCCCAAATATTTTTTCCGTTTTCATCATACTCCACCACTTTCTTTCCTCCATAATGAGCCACCAAATAATGACCATTATCCAGTCTGCGCGCATTTCTGATAAAAGATTTCTTTCCGTCTTTCACACCCGGAGGTAAAATACAAACCTCCTTGACAACCCTTCCTTTCGAGTCCACTTCCAGCATTCTACCCCTGTTGCACTCCCCAATGAACGTATTTCCATTCTTCAGCCGCTGACAGGCAAAGATATAACTATCACTCTTATACTGGAACACCGTATCTTGATCTCTGGTCATTTCCAACACTCCATGCCCGATAGTAAAAAGAATATTTCCATTCTTCAAGACCCATATATCATTAGAATCAGGTGCGTCGTGTTCCCATACAATCTGATCATTTTCAATCAGGAAAACCTTACCTTGAGAATAATCCGTACAAGCAAAAGCCGGGCAAGGCTGTACCTCTGCCAACGGTTTCAACGAGGAGTAATATTGTTCCACAATCCATGTTCCCCATAAAAAAGAAGAAATGACTTCCTGACCGTTCATTTTACGAGGACGAGTAACATACATTTCATAATCTTTTTGAATGCCTAATCCATTGTTGGCATCATACAAATCAATCAATCCGTCGTTCAAACTGATTTTCGCTTTCGACAACAAGCCGTAATAACCTTTCAAGACCGTATCTTTATAAGAAGTTTCAGCTATGAGTCCTAGTTCTATGGCACGTTGAATGGCATACGTAAACATACCGCTTCCAGATGTCTCATGCCAGTTTCCCGATTCCATTCCTTTATCGACTACCTGATACCATAATCCGGTTGTTTGATCCTGACAATGTTTCAGCCCTGCCATCAGTTCACAGGTAATCTTGACCAATTCGTTGTATTGCGGATGAGATTTCGGAAAAATGTCCAATGTCTCTACCAATATCAGAGCATACCATCCCAGCCCCTCACTCCAGACTTCAGGAGCCATGCCTGTGTTACGGTCTGCCCAACGAGCATCCTTATCTTCGTCCCAGCCATGATAAAGCAATCCTGTTTCTCCTTTTTTCAGATGCGTATGCATACCAATCAGTTGCTTTGCCGCCTCATCGAAACAATAAGAAGCATCACCAACATACTTTCCATATTTAGTCAGAAACATTTGTCCCATAAAAACACCATCTACCCATATCTGGCCCACTGTGCCTCTGCCATGCCAAAAAACGCCATCCGTTGTCCGAGGATAATCATCATAACTTTTACGGATAGTTTCGGCAGCTTTTCTGAACTTTTCCTCCTTGGTCTGCTGATAAGCCCATACAATAACAGAACCAGCCATCATATCGTCCATACTACGTCCCTTGAAATAAACCAAACTACCATCCGGACGTACCACCTGGTTTGCCCAATTCATGATATAGTCATAATATTGTCTTTCTCCGGTAGTACGCCAAAGTTTTTCCAATCCCATCAGGAAATAGCCTTGCGGATAGCACCAAGGCTTAAAAGGGATATTCAATGCAGAAGGATAACGTGTCATTACTGTCTGAGCTATCCCCTGCGACCACTTTTCGGGCACTCGCCCCGGCAATTGCGCAATAGCTTGCGCAACGACCAAACACATCAGTGTTACAATTGTTATTTTTTTCATACACATTATTTTAAAGCCTGTGCTAAGATAAACGTCTTCCCCTAAACCGGCTTTAAATAATGTATCAATAGTTAGCAAAATCAATCAACGCCCTGTTCTTTCTTATGTTCCATCAAAAATTCGGTAGGCGAGCATCCATACACAGACTTGAAACATTGAGTAAAATAGGCATGGCTGTTGAAACCGACACAAGTTGAAATCTCCGATACGGAATAATCAGACTCCAACAATAGCTTGGCCGCCACTTCCAGACGTTTGTTACGGATGAGTTCCACCGGCGACAGTTCGGTTATGGCCTTCAGTTTACGATAAAGATTGGTACGGCTCAGCCCCACTTCACGACATATCAAATCAATATTCAACTCCGGATTCGCGATATTCTTCTCTATCACCTCAAAGAACTTCTGCGTGAACCTATCGGTTCCGGAAACTATCTCAACCCCAATGGCCTCCGGTGCGAACTTCTTGCCATAGAGGCTCCTGAGCTTCTCGCGTGAAGCCAATATATTCTTAATACGATAAATCAGCACATCCATGTTGAACGGCTTCACAATGTAGTCGTCAGCTCCCACCGAAAAGCCTTCTTTAATGTGCACCACCATGGAACGGGCAGTCATCAGAATTACTGGAATATGACCTGTCCTCAGATCCTCCTTTACCAACGTACAAAGTTCAAGCCCATCCTTGCGGGGCATCATAATGTCGCTCACCACAATGTCGGGATATTTGTTCACAACGACCTCGAAAGCCGCCTCCCCATTATCCGCCTCCAATACAAAAAAATAGGGTTCCAGACACTCCTTCACATAATTGCGCACCTCTTCATTGTCCTCTACCAGCAGTACGGTATATTTCTTTTCCAAGCCGAAAACCTCGGGAGCAGCAGTGGAAGGAATAACATCCATGACTACCCGGTTCGCAGCCTCCCTGTCTATCTCCTCTTCGGTATACACACAACGGTCTATGGGGAAAAGCACATGGAAAGTGGCACCACCTTGCGCATTATTCTCCACCCAAATGGTACCATGATGCAACCGGACGATGGACTGTGTCAAACTCAATCCGATGCCAGTACCCGCCACATCCTTCGCCTTCCTGTCCTCTATCTGATAGAACGGGGCGAAAATGTTCTTCATCTCATCCTCGGGGATTCCCTTACCCGTATCGCTTACGAAAAGATGAACCAGCTCCGTATCCTCTGACAGACTTTCCAGTTCTTTTCGTTGTCCGGCAGGAACATCTTTCAGTTTCAGCTTAGCCACGGACAAAACAATTTCGCCTCCCCCCTTCGTGTATTTGAACGCGTTGGAAAGCAGATTGAACACAACCTTCTCGAACAGGGACTTGTCAAACCAGGCAACAATGCCCACCCCACCGCCTTCATACCGAAAACAGATGTTCTTACCAGAGGCAATCTGATTAAAAGCACAATAAATCTCCATAACAAAGGAACAGATATCGTCTTTGGCTATCTTCAACTGCATTTTGCCCGCCTGATTCTTGCGCAGGTCCATCAACTGGTTCACCAACAACAACAAACGCTGTGAGTTATTGTATATCAAATCGAGCTTGTTTCTGACCCCTGTATTAAATTCATTCCGTTGCAGAAGCTCCTGTAAGGGGGAAATGATGAGTGTAAGCGGAGTACGCAGTTCATGCGAGAAGTTGGTGAACATGCGCATCTTAGTCTGGTGGAACTCTTCGGCCTGCTGCTGTTTCAAATGCTCATAAACCAAAGCCTGTTCCAAATTCTTCTTCTTGATGATATAATACATCACCAGGAAACAGATACCGAAAAAAGAAAAGGCATAAAACAAATAAGCATACCAAGTCATCCAATAAGGAGGATGGACAATGATAGAAAGTGTACGTATCTCATCATTCCAAATACCGTCATTGTTGGAGGCTTTCACCTCGAACACATATTTCCCAGGTTCCAAATTGGTATAATATGCTTCTTTACGATTGCCTACATAATTCCAGCCTTTATCATAACCTCTCAAACGATAGGCATATTGATTCAAGTCAGGACACACATAATTCAAGGCGCAATAACCGATCGCTATATTGTTCTGATTATAATTCAACTCTATTTTCTCCGTATCGTCCAGTACCATTTGCAAGATGCCCTCCCCGGTGGGATTCATAACCCTATTGTTCACCACCAGTGTAGTCAAAACCAACGGAGGCAGAAATGAATTGATTTGCAGGTTTGCAGGATCAAAAGTTATAAAACCATTATTAGCACTAAAACAGATATTTCCGTCAGGTAGCAACATTCCGCTATGCGGACTGAATTCCTGCGCACCAATTCCGTTATCCATATAATAATTATATACCTCATCCGTTTTCGGGTTATATCTGGATATACAACTATTGGTACTCATCCATAAGTCCCCGTTACGATCTTCCACAACCATACAAATTTCATCATCCAGCAACCCTTCCTTTTTCGTTATATATTTCACGATTCCTTTTTCTTGATCAAACAGGCTGAGGCCTCCGCCAAACGTGCCCACCCAAATCTGTCCTGACTTTGTACGGACAAGCGAAGTCACATAATCGGCAGGTAAATGACTGGCGCCCTTCCCATGCTTACTAAATACAGTACATTCACGCTTGTTCTCATCATACCTGTACAATCCATTATTACGCGACCCAACCAACAATACCCCTTTCTCCAATTCCAGCAGGCAACGCGAACTGCCCGGCATCCAGACTTGTCCGGAATCGGCCAACTCAAAATGACTCTGTATCTGTTTGTCCTCTGTTAATTTCACCAATCCAACTTCTGGTTTGGAAGTCGCTAACCACAAACTATTATCTTGTGTACGCAAAATAGAATAAACCGATGTAGATTGATGCAAAGGAAACGCATAGTACAATGAAAAACGTTTACTACGAGTATCAAACCGATAGATGCTTCCTTGTGTCGTCCCACACCAGATATAATCCTTCTCTTGCATAACCGACTTAATAATATTACGACTATACTGCTGTGACGAAGACGTATCATATAAATAATATTGATAAGTATCCGATTCCAGATGATAATCCAACAGACCTCCTCCTTCGGTTGCTATATATAAACAATGAGGAGGCTGGCAAGTCATAGCGCCATAGACCCCCATCAGCATATTGAGAGCGTTTGTCGGCTCATGAAACACAAAACGGTTATTATACTTGCTGAAATAATTAACTCCTCCCGAGTAAGTACCAACCCATACATTTCTACTATTATCCACACAAATGGAATAAATGGAAAAATGGCTTAATGTTCCTTTTTCCAAAGCAGCATTGGAACGTCCTTTCAGCTGATTGTCTGTCAAGTCAATGGTATAAAGTCCATCGAATGTTCCGATGAACAAAGTTCCATCCGCCTCAGCCAGGCAACGAATATTATCTGTAGTAAGTTCACTGTTAGCCGTTGTATAATGAACAGATGTTCCAGTGGACAAATCTACCTTTGACACTCCTCCATAGTTGGTAGACACCCATAACTGCTTGTGGGAATCTTCGTGAATATCAGAAATATTATTATCGGGCAAAAAAGCATTTCCTTCAGTCTTGGCATAATGACTGATCATTTTCAGATTTAAATCACATACGTACACTCCCTTATGTTCCGTACCAATCAACAATTGATGGTCTGAAGTTTCTGTAATGACAGAAATAAATTCCCCCTTTATCTTTCCTTCCAAATCGACAGGTTGAAAAGTGTCCGCCTCATGCACAAACAAATACAATCCTTTGGAGGTACCAACCCATAAGCGGTCATTTGAATCGACAAAAAGAGAACGCACTCCCGAATCCAACAACGGAAAACGCTTCCCTGCATAAGGAGTGATCCGGTCTGTTTTCAAATCCAGCCGGCTCAGCCCGCGTGACGTTCCTACCCATAAATAATTCTTTCTATCCTCTACTATCGCTGTGATGTGGTTGTCCACCAAACTCAATGAATCACTGTCCAAATGTTTATATACCACCATGTGGCTTCCATCGTATTTGTTCAGTCCGTTCCGCGTGCCAAACCACATATACCCTTTCGAGTCCTGATAAATTTTCAATACGGAAAGCTGGGAAAGCCCGTCCTTCAGGCTCAAATTGGAGAAATAATATGTATTGTCAACCGGATCCGACTGTACCTCCGCCCATCCTGCAATTTGTAACAATAGAATTATACAAAGCAATCTTTTCAATATCTTTATGGTTTTCATTGTACACTAATAAAGGTTATGCGACACAAAGATAAAACGTTTTCTTTAAAAAGTCTCAAGCTCTGTACAATTCTATCTATAAAATATTATTTTATGATAAAATCCGGAATCAGTTTATAGTAACCAGTTCCGTAGCACACCATAATAACGGTGCATGTGCATGCAAATCGCCTGTAATACGTTTACGATTCATATAATGATTCTTATCATTCTTGATATTCGTTCCCTCACATACGTTCTCCACCTCATCATCCGCATTGATATAAGACACCAGTCCCAACCATCCTTTGCGCGCGACAGGCGCATATTCCTTTTCATCCAGCCATCCTTTTTTCACTCCGACAATCATGGCGTATGTAAACATAGCTGTACCCGACGTTTCATTCCACGCCTCCCTTTCATCAATCAACTGATGCCACAATCCTTCTTTTCCCTGATACTTTTTCAACGTCTTCATCATCGTCTTGTAAGCCTTCATGATAGCCGGACGATTCGGGTTGTCCTCCGGCAAGGCAGAAAGCAGTTCAGCCATGCCCGCCGCCATCCATCCATTGCCCCTCGCCCAAAAGAAGGGCGCTTTGGAAGAATGATAAAACAATCCGTTCGGGCGTTGTATCTCCTTCAGGTACATCACCATCTCATTAGCAGCACGGTCAATATACTTACGGTCACCCGTCACCCGATAGGCCTGCGACTGAATGGTTGTAATCATAAACATATCGTCTATCCAGATGCGAGTCTGCCAAGAATAACCTTTGTCGGCATAAGCCCTTTGTTCCGGTTTTGCGTCAGCAGGCACCTGCCACTGGGTATCAGCATATTTCATACCCAAATCATAGTATTCCTGTCCTCCTTGCTTTTGAATATAAATTTCCAAAGGAACTGCTCCCACTACATTATAGTCCACATGAACCATACGTGGCAACATGTGTTTCTCTGTAGAAAAAAGCGGTTCAAAGCGTTTCACCAGTCCGTCGGTCATCGGCTTGTTAGCGGTCGCTTTTGCATACCACAAAGCACCCAGCCAAGTACATGCATCAGGGTAAGTTATGTAATCAGGCGCTTTTTCCGCACGTGGGTTTCCAAATCGCGTATGTGGAGTTTTCAGGAACTTGTTCACAATTCTGTCTCCCACTTCTTGCGGTTGTGAACCTTCAGGAAATTTTTTTAATGCGGCATTTTGCGCTGATACATTTACCGTGCCCCATAAAAGCATGCCCCATACCCAATTCAGTAAATAGTGTTTTTTCATGTGATCTGTCTTTTAAGTTTATACTTGTTTGACCACAAAGATAAAGGAGTTCATGATCATGAACTGCCAAAAATATTCCATTCTCTATATGTTCTGTATCAAAATAAAAAAGGAGGAGAAACCGCCACTTGGCATTCTCCCCCCCAATAAACCCGCCCCCGAACCACCTACACTAGAGTTTTGCAAAACTTTGGGAGGGAGCAAAAAGTTCAACTAAAAATAAAAACTTAGCCTGTTCAAATTTTGTTCAGCACTCTTTTGAACATTCTTTCTGAAGAAAATTTCAACAGGCTTTTCCATTAAAGGCTATTTGATGTTCACTGTCACATAATAATTTTCACTGAACGCACGTACTTCGTACTCATTCGTACGTACAATGACTGTACTTTCGACATCTGTCACATCCATTTTCTTAGCCGGATCAAAAGTCAGCACGCGAATACGCCCTTTTTTTCCAGATAATGCCTTGATGTATACATTCTGACTGCCCTTCACAGCGTTCTTCCACACCATGCTATAACCTCCTTCATTGGTATCAGGTGCCAGCACATTCCCTTGAGCGTCTACCACCTGATAATCCTTACCGCATTCCAACCCCTCTGCCGAAGAAGTGTAATAAGCCACTACCGGACTATAAGGACGTGTAAACACACTCCAAAAATAAGTGGGAACAGCCAATGTTTCTCCTTGATTGACATTATAAACTAATTCATTGCCACCCGGAAACTTCACATTTCCCAATCCATAATAGTAAATATGCTCCATTTCCGGATTATTGTTACCCCACTCATCATCACTACAGCTTGTGAACAAAGAAGATACACAAACCATCACTAACAAGATTAATATATTTCTTTTCATCATTTCCCTTTTTTAAATTAATTACCCCATTTCGGATTTTGTTTTATATTTCCACCAGACGTACTGATTTCATGTGTCGGCACCGGATATAAATAATCACGTTCAGGATCAAAGCTACGCGATTCAGCTTCTTCCAACACATAAATAAAACCTTGGTCATACACTTTCACTCCTTTATAAGTTCCATCCTCAGCAGTCAGGTTATTCTTCAGTTCATCGTAGTTCGCCGTTGTTTCATCAGAACAATAAATCAATCCCAGAATTGCCTTCGGCAAAACTTCTTCAGCTGTTTTCCAACGGATGATATCATCATAGTGCAGATTTTCGTCTATAAATTCCACCATACGTTCGCGACGGATTTCATCGAGCATGTCCAAACCGTTCGCAGTAACAAAGGCGTTGGTCAGCCTGACATTGAAACCGGCTCTTTCTCTTACCTTATTAATAGTAGCGTCCAATTGGTCGTCCGTAATGCTTCCATTCTTCTCATAAAGCAATTCGGCATACGAAATCAAGACTTCGGCATAACGGATAATCATCTTGTCATTTGTTCCATCGCTGGAGTATTCAGAACCGATGTATCCCTTCTTGATAGCATAACCAAAAGCATGATTCTGATTGGTGGTCACAAAAGGTACATAACTTCCTTTATAAGCTTCTTCACCTGGAGTAAATACAGTCATAGCCAAACGTGGATCGCGATTCTTCAACATATCAGCATACGAACTTTCGGGATGTATCCGTAGAGGTGATTTTTCACGAGGCAATCCATCAGTGTACAAAAAATTGTCCACCATGTTCCGAGTCAGTGTAATTGTACTTTCCAATTGGCGAGAATGCTTGTGATTAATAGTACCTGCAGGTCCATAGATCTTTACAAACACATTCTCCTTATTTCGGCGTCCTTCACCATCGTGCAGAAACAATCCGTTAAAGTCCGGATAAAGGTCATGGCTACCGCTGTTTATCAACTGTTCGGCTGCCCCTATTGCCTTATCCAGATGGTCCATATAATTGCCATCCGGTGTATGGTGATATTTCTTATGAGTACCCTCATATAAGCCGATACGAACCAGCAAGCCCAATGCAGCCGACTTCGACACCCTGCCCCAATCATTCTTCAACTCGGAATCATCAATATCGGGCAACCATTCCAAAGCAAACTCCAAATCATCGTAACACTGCTGGATAACCGTTTCCCTAGGATCACGAGCACGAACCACATCGGCATCCGACGTGCTGTTGAACACTTTCAGAATCAAAGGAACATCGCCATACTTCTTCACCAACTCAAAATAATTATAAGCACGGAAGAAATAAGCCTCAGCCACCCAGCGATTTCTGCGCCCCGTCTCCACCTGCGCGTTTTCCGATTTTATAATAATGTTATTGCAAACCCCGATACGGTTATAAGGATCCGTCCAGTCATCAGAAGTACCGGAAACACTACGGTTTCCACTGGAAATTCCATTTTGGCTCTTGTCTCTCAATTCATCCGAACGGAAATCGTTCACAAAACCCGGCAAATCCTTATACATCTTATTACAAGCTCCCCGGAGGTCGGTTTCCGACTTCCAGAAGTTATTGTCCGCCAGCGTGGTTTCAGGTTCCCTGTCCAGCGTACAGCCCGACATCATCAATGCGGCGGTTATAAAAAATGAAACTATTTTTTTCATGGTCAATCAGTTGTTTTAGAATGAAACATTAAGTCCGACAGTCCAACTGCGGAAGAACGGATAGAAACTCCGGTTGATACCATCCTTGCCATTGTCTTGTTCAGGATCGAATACCGACAGCATCTTGGTATGCTCCCAAATATCCTCACCGGTCACATACACCCTCACGCGTTCCACAAACTTTTTCGGTATGGGCAATGTATAGCCCACAGTGACATTCTTCAAACGGATATAGGCAGCATTCTGTATCCACTTATCCGAAGTCTTGAAATTGAAATCGTTGTTGGCATAGTTACACAGGCGAGGCCAGTAAGCATCCTGGTTATCTTCCGTCCAGTAATCACGATGAATGGTCCACGGCATACTTCCCGTGCCCGAAAGCGGAGCAATGGCACCAAACTGAACCATCGCTTTACGCTTGCCCACACCCTGGAACATGACAGAGATATCGAAACCACGCCATTGTGCGGACAAGTTCAAGCCATACAGGTAGCGAGGGTCTGTGTTGCCCAAGTAAACCAAGTCGCCGGTATCACCCAACGTGCCACTGCCCACACCGATCTCGTGGTCGGCCTTACCTTGTGC
Source organism: Bacteroidaceae bacterium (assembly GCA_011959205.1). Lineage (GTDB taxonomy): Bacteria > Bacteroidota > Bacteroidia > Bacteroidales > Bacteroidaceae > Phocaeicola. The sequence continues at coordinate 23,494 of BLLV01000006.1, read as the reverse complement.
CACATATCTTATATCACCACCATTTACTTTTCCATCATTAAACGACTTGTACCCCGGATTATCTTTCTTATACTGCAAATATTCCTCACGGCTGCTCCAATAACCGTCCGTCTTGTATCCCCAGATAGTATTCAGCTCATATCCCTGAAGATGCTGCACAATACCTGCTTTCACCACACTGACGCCATTGTATTCCACCAGTTCGTTTTTACTATCCGAAATATTGAAACCGATCTGATAGTTGAAGTCCTTGATTCTATCTTTCCAAGTCACATTCAGGTCCCACCCCCATGTCTTCAGTTTTCCAATATTCAGGTTAGGCACCTTGATACCGATCTGATGAGGCACCTGCGGGCTGGCCAACATGTTGTCATTCACTTTCCAATAATACTCAAAACTACCGGACAAACGATTGTTGAACAATCCAAAATCCATACCGATGTTGGTGGTAGAAACAACCTCCCATGTTTTATCAGTAGAAGCCAGTTCTTCTTGAAAATAGGCCCCTTCACCCATATAGTCTTCTCTCTTGATGAGCGGCATATAGTCATACAAGCCCAATACCGCACCATTTCCCAACTCACCCCATGATGCACGTAGTTTCAGCTGGCTGATGAAATCAGCCTTGAACCATTTCTCCTCATTGACACGCCAAGCGGCCGAAACAGAAGGAAATGCTTTCCAGCGTTTTCCGGGTGCCAGACGGGAACTTCCGTCATAACGAATATTGGCCTCAAACAAATAACGTTCACGATAATTATAATTGACACGACCGAAGTAAGACATCATAGACCACGGATCAATCTTGTCGGAAAGTTCGGTATTTGTCGCAATCGACGAATCATAACCGTTGAAAGAGAAAAAATCATCCGAGTTCAAGGATTTAGCCGTAGCTTCAATCTGATCCTGACGATAATTTTCATAAGTACTTCCGACAAGCACGCTGAAGTTGTGTTTTCCATTCAAATCAAACGTATAATTCGCCGTAGCCTCCAACAAGTCATGGTAATTGGAATATCTACGTTTGTAGAGCTCGTCCGGATTGTTTACCTGGTTACGGATGGTCTTTCCGTCACGGGTTCTCCATTCCAAATGATGCTTCTCCGTCACTTCGGCATAATAACCGGCACGACGAGACGCACTTAAATCAATACGCAGATTCTTCACCACATCTTTGATGCCCAATGTTGCTTTCCCAATGTAGTTTTCCAACTTTCTCTCTCTGATACCTCCATTCTTCATGATATCAATGGGATTTCCCTGCAGGTCTCCATTATAGATGCTTCCACTTTCATCGCCTTCGGGCACATACACAGACTGACGGCCTCGTGTGGAGAAGAGCGAATTGAAAATACCTCCCGCACCGTATGAGGGTGCTTCGATGTTTCTGCTCTGATATTGCGTATTCAACGAGAAATCAAGATACTTGTTAAATTCAGTCTTCACCTTGGCATGAAGATTATAGCGTTCATTACTATCGGGACCATACTTCAGCAAGCGTTCTTTGTATAATAACTAGCCGAAAACATATAATTGGTTGTTTTGTTTCCACCACTCACCGACAAAGAATGATTCTGTTGTGTGGTAAAGTCTCTGGTACCTTCTTCCACCCAGTTGATGGCATCGAAATAATCCCAACGTCCGTTGCTCAACGGGCGGGTATTAAAGTTCGGGTTACCCACCCAAGATGCTTTCTCTTCCGTCCATTCCCTCTTGCCATCATAGTTCAGACGGCTTTGGTCTATGAAAGCCTGTTCCTCCCATGCCGGAAGACGTTTGGGCATATTGCCCGGCGTATGGAAAGTAAAACTTCCGTTATACGAAATTTTTGGCTTTCCTTCCGTCCCCGCCTTCGTTGTCACCAATACAACACCGGCAGCAGCACGTGCACCATAGATGGCACAGGAAGCAGCATCTTTCAATACGGAGATAGAAGCAATATCATTGGGGTTCACCAAGGTAAGATCCCCCTCCACGCCATCAATCAAGACCAAAGTCGAAGTACTGTTGACTGACGAGAAGCCACGGATACGCATACCGGATGTCTCGCTTCCCGGCTGTCCTCCACTACGCAACACCGTTACTCCGGGCAATTCTCCCTGCAAGGCAGAGAGTACATCCGAAGAAGGCTTGGCAGCGATTTTGTCTCCTTCGATAGCCGATACTGATCCGGAAAGATTTACTTTCTTCTGCATTCCATATCCTACCACAACCACTTCCTGCAAGGTCTGGCTGTCTTCTTTCAATTTAATGATTCCATGGCATTCGGAAGCTTTCCGTTCCAAAGTTTCATAGCCGATATACGAAAATACCAACGCTGCTTTAGGCGAAACCGTAATAACAAAGTTTCCGTCTATGTCCGTCACCACGCCGTTAGTGGTGCCTTTTTCCTGAATAGACACACCGATCAACGGTTCATTGTTCGCTGCATCAATCACTTGTCCTTTGAGTTGCGAGGTCTGCTGGGCATATACACCTATGTCCCAAAGGAGCAGGAAACAGCAGCAAAAGAACAACCGCCACCATTCCCAAGAACAATTCTTCTGTCTCATAATTTTAGTATTTTAATGTTTAACAAATATAATAAATTATTTCCATTCCTCATCAGTCATCTACTGCCTGAGGGTTATCATTTGAATTTTTTTCATATACCTTGAAGTCCGTCAGATAGAGTTCTTCATCCTTCAGCAATGTATTGGAGCCAAAAGGATTCTTGCCCACATTGCGATAGATGCCATGCTTGCTGCGGACATTGGTTGTTCCCTTGTCACGCCACATATCAATATGATTATTGGTATAATCCATCAGCACCTTGCCGTCGCTGATACGGGTCAGCTTGATTCCGTAATAACCGTCCCGGCAGAAATGTGATTCCGTACGCGCCTGTATCCATTCTCCTTCAAAGTCACTCATCGGAACATTATCCACCAATGTGCCTTGATGAGTAGCGGTGCTACGACCGTTATGAATAACCTGTACCCTACGATTACTTCCATCAGCATTAGAGCGCAGTGAAAGAGTAATGATCGGCGCCGAGATATTACTTCCATCATGTCCTTTCAACTGATAAATATGCGTAAAGGAGGTAGAAGGCTGGAAACCTGCCGGAATCTTGAATTTCCATTCCACGATTTGCCATTCGTCATAGTTTCCATTCACATCCTTGTATTGTGCCTTGTTGCTGCTCACCACACGGGTTTTCATCTCATTGCGCTGGCGGTCCTTCTTTTCCCCACGGTCACCATCGATCATCTGCTCGTTCTTGTGAACCATGAAGCGGAAAACCGGCTGCCCCAATACTTGGTCCTGAACCACTTCTATGTGCTTACCATCCACATCTTCTCCCGTATCGGTACTCTTCGGCTGATTAGGATGTTCGGTATATTCCCAACCATACTTTTTCATGTAATCATTCACCGCTTTCCATTCACTCCCCAATAATGTTTTATCGGGAGTCATGCTTCCGGTCTGCACATATCCTGCCGGAACCGATTCCTCCGGAGCCCGATATTGCGCCTGAACAACCGGCACCCCTATTTCTTTCGCTTTTTTATTTTTATCTGTAAACAACAAGGTTGCCTGACGTGGCTTTCCTTCATTGGCAGCAAAGGCTATCGTTGCCCCGGCAGCCGTCTTGTTCTTTACAGTAATCCAGTCTGCCGTCTTTCCGTCTTTACCAACAGCCGTACATTCCCAGTCCACTGTGACCGAAGCTGTAATCTGTACCGTCTGTTCTCCCCCATCGTAAGGTACTTCTATTTCTTTCAGACTGACAGTCAAGTCATGTACATTGGTTTCCTGTTGACCGACAGTTAACTGCATACTTTCCGCCTTTCCTTCCTTATCTTTAAAGGTTACAATCGCCTTACGGGCAAATCCCTTATTAGGTGCTACCGTAAAAGTAACATCATAGAGACTCTTGGCCTTTTCTGTAATCCATCCGGTAACGCCCGTACCTTCATAAGCGATATCATATACCCATTTTCCACCTTTAAACATATCAACAGAAACCGTATAGTCGGCACCAGCCGGAGACAGTTGGTCAAAACTTCCCGGAGTGACCACCATGTCATAGATCTCTTTTTCTTCATCCGATTCGCAAGCATTCAAACCCATAAGCCCCACAGCAGCCAATGCGCCTGACACTAAAACATTCTTCACGAGTTTATTCATACTATTAAATTTTAACTATAAAAAATATTCATATCATTTTATCGGCAAAGTAAGCATCTACCGCAGAAACGAGGTTTTATTATTACACCTAATAATATCATTATTGTCCCATTATCCGATTGTACAGCCTACTTCACAATAAAGAAACCTTCTTTATCCTATTTTCCATCAAACAATCCCCTTAACAAAACACATCTGCATTACCCATGCTTCAGATACGATATGCCTAAGGCTTTTCTACCCATTACTTTCTATCTCCATAGCCTTTGGAATTAACTCCAAAGGCTATGGAGATAGATATACATATAAAAGGAGTTAATCTTTGAACATATTTATTCATTAATCCCAAGGAGCATTCTGTTCCCAAATGTCGCCCATGATATCCATCTGTTTCTGCGGAACAGGCCATAAGTTACCATCGAACTTACGCATTTTTCCACTTTCGTCATATTGCACGGTAGGAATTACATCCTTGGCAATGTCCCAACGAATAATATCATAATAGCGAATTCCTTCGTACGCCAACTCCACCCGACGTTCATTGCGAATATTCTCACGAGTCAGCTCTGTTTTGGGAGGCATATTCACACCCGGACGCTGCCGCACGGCATTTAAAGCGGCCAATGCCTTCGGATCACCGCCCTGTCCGCATTCGAACATGGCTTCGGCATACATCAGCAGCAAATCGGCATAACGCATCTTCACAATGTGCTGGTCACTCAGTGTAGAAGCTTTGGGTGCCATGATGGTGGGATTCACATACTTCTTAAATGCCATTCCTGTAAAAGGCACCAATCCCTCGGCACGATTGCCATCGTCTTCAAATTTTCCGGTCTTATCATTACTTACCCAGGGGTCACCTGCTTCGTACATGGTCATCTTGATACGGGGGTCACCCTCCTCGTAGGCGGCACGCAGATTATAACTGGGAAAGATTGTCATACGACTAGCCACCATCTGATCCAGCGCATGGAAATCGTCAGGAGCGGTAAACTGAATGGAAAACATGATTTCCGGATTGTTGATCTGTCCACCAAAGAAGATTCCCGCATAATCATCCGACAACTTAAACGGATTGGCTGAGTTGTGAATAAAGTCACCTGCCAGCTTAGCTGCATCGGAATATCGTCTGTCATTCAACAGAATACGGCATTTTAAGACCACAGCCGAACCTTTCACCGCATGGCCATCAGTATAAGCCACATTAGGCAACCATTCGATGGCAAAATCAATATCATCCAACATTTGGCTGACCACCTCGGCACGTGGTGAACGGGGCAACTTCTCAAAGCCATCTCCCAACTTGGCACTATGCAACATCATAGGTACCGCACCATAATGCACCACCAATTCATTATAGTAAAACGTACGTATAAAGAGTGCCTCCGCCTTCAATTTATTAAAATCGGCCTCCGAGTACAAATCCCTCACCTTATCAAAATTGTCCAAAAAATAATTGGCCGCGGCAATGCCCTTGTACGAGTCATCCCACAAATCATTCAACAGACCTCCTGTAGAAGGATTAATACCTCCCTGCTGAATAGCCGAATGAGCACCACGGGTAACAGCGTTGTCCGACAAACATTCTTGTTCGGTACAGGGACCTCCGGCTGGAACCGCCGAGAAAGTTCCGTTACGGAAACTGGCATAAACAGCAGTCAACGCCTTATCGGCATCCTTCGTCGTTTGCCAAAAAGTAGAAGTACTCACTTTGTCCAAAGGCTGTTTGTCCAAAAAATCTTCGCATGAAGTGAAACCGGCTGCCAATGCCATCGCAATTGTGCTAATCAATATATGTCTTTTCATCTGTATATACTTTATATTATAAGGTTACTTTTAAGCCGAAAGATACCACCTTCGCCTGTGGATAGATAACGCCTCGTGAATTCTTTGCCGTACGTTCCGGATCCAACCCTTGAAACATGTTGGTGAATGTCAATAAATTATCACCTGAGAAATACACTCTTACATTTTGGAAACGAACTTTCTCCAGCCAAGACTTAGGCAATGTATAGCCAATCTGAAGATTCTTCATTCTCAAGTAAGAAGCATCCTGCAACCACCAAGTGGAAATCGCTGTGTTAGGTGCATAGTTGTCGTTAAAAATATGGGGAATCGTATTGGAAGTTCCTTCCCCATTCCAAGCGTCTCTCCAGTACACAGCCGGAACAGACCCTTGACGGAAAGGAGCAATACCCCATTCTTTCACATAAGTTTTCTTTCCTTGCACTCCCTGGAAGAAAACAGACAAATCGAACCCTTTCCATGCCGCATTCACCGTAAATCCATAATTGAACTTAGGGAAAGCACCACCTACAACAACGCGATCCTCGGGCGTTATCTTTCCGTCACCATTGATGTCTTTGTATTTCATATCACCCGGTTTGGTCAAGTTACTCAATGGTTTCAGCGCATCAATCTCCGCCTGGTTCTGATAAATACCGTCAAACACATACATATAATAGCTGTCCCAAGGAAGGCCTTCCTGGCGAATGGTTCCGTTGTTGTTGATTTCGCGGGCACCAAACTGTACTAGCTCATTCTTATAAGTTTCCAAATTGGCAGAAATGCTGTAAGTAAAATCACCGATGCGGTTCTCGTGTCCCAACACAAATTCCCAACCGGTATTTTGCATAATCCCCCTATTCACCGTAGGAGCAGTCACACCAATATGGGAAGGAACCTGCAAAGTGCGGAGAATATCTTCTGTCCTCTTTTTGTAATAATCTACCGAACCATAGATTTTATTATTGAACAGACCGAAATCAAAACCAAAGTCAGTAGCTGTCGTAGTTTCCCACATGATATCCATATTGGTCAGCGTATTTTGGCTAAATCCCTGTGTTACCACTCCTCCAAAATTGTATTTCACAGCAGTCAACGCATCCTGATACGGATAATTACCGATGTTCTGATTACCCAACTGTCCCCATGAGCCACGCACTTTCAAGTTGGAAAGCCATTCCACCTCTTTCAAAAAGCCTTCTTCCGAAGCACGCCAACCGCCAGAGAACGACGGAAACAATCCCCAGCGTTTGTTGCTTGCCAAACGGGAAGTACCATCGTAACGGAAACTGGCCTCAAACAAATATTTACCTGCGAAATCATAGTTCAAACGACCGAAATAAGACTGGATAGCCCATTCGTAAGCGTTGCCCTCATTGGTTTGCCCTGCTGTAGGAGCCACATCCAATTCCCAATGTACATTGGTAGGAACTCCTGTTCTGTATCCACCCAATTTGTCATAGCGGAAATTTTCCTGGTTATAACCCAACATAACATTCAGATTATGATGTTTGGCAAAAGTTTTTTTATAGTTCAATGTTCCGTATAATGTATATTGCGTTTCAGTTTCCTGACGTACAGTCAATGTATTGACATCGGTATTATACACACTTTCCTGATGATCACCAAAAGCATTCGGGTGAAATGTATAAGCGGAAACCGAAACGGTAAGACATTTGGCCTGTGTCTGATTATAGCGGACGGAAGCTTTCACCTCAGCATCCAGACCTTCCAAGATCTTTACCTTTGCAAATGCGCTTCCCAGTACATAGTTCTCATCAAACTTCTTTCCACCGCCACTGTAAGCCACCGCCAACGGAGCCTTGTTGTGACCACGGCCCGCATAACCGCTGGAAGCGAAACGTCCGTCAGGCAAATAAGGAGTATAATACGGACCTTGGGTAAAAGTGCAGAGAATCAAGTCCTCCGTTTCGTTGTTGTCAATCTGATTGCCACCGCTGGTATAAGAGGTAGAATGACGATTGGACTTGGAGAAGTTTATATTGGTACCGAAAGTTACCCGTCCACCCAGATTTGTTTTCAAATTGACCTGCGCGTCATAACGCTTGTATCCGGTTTGAATTACCATACCATCCTGATCCAGATAGCCCAAACCGAAATTATAGGTTGTTCCGTTCTTGCCACCATTCACACTCAAGAAATGCTGTTGCATGGGAGCTGTCTTGATAACATCACCATACCAGTCATGATTGGGATATTGAGGATCGTCGGGAGCGGCATTCTTATAAGCATCAATCCATTCCTGTTCATAACCTTTAGTAGCAATATCACCCCCTGTATGTTCCAATGCTTTATTGAACAAAGTCATGTATTCAGCTGAATTAATGATACGTTTCTGAATGGTAGTAGGCGACTGCCAGGCCATATTAAAACTGTAATCTATATTCAAACGTCCTTCGGAACCGTTCTTGGTAGTAATCAAGATAACGCCATTGGCTGCCCGCGAACCATAAATTGAAGCAGAAGCAGCATCCTTCAGTACCGTGATATTTTCAATCATGTTAGGATTTACCTTGTCCATATCACCTTCCACCCCATCAATCAAAATCAAAGGATTGCTACCCGCTCCAGAGAAAGTACCTTGACCACGAATCTGGATAGCCGCAGACTCCGCACCCGGATTGGCCGAGTTCTGTACAATTTGCAATCCCGGCACGCGTCCTTGCAACATAGAGGAGGCATTGGGAGATACCCGTTTGGTCAGGTCTTCAGCATCCACACTACCCACCGCACCGGTCAAGTTTACCTTTTTCTGCACACCGTACCCCACTACAACCACTTCATCCAGCTGTTTGGTATCTTCCTGCATCACTACTTTCATTGTAGTTCCGATGACCTTCAACACTTGGTCTACATATCCTATATAGGAGAATTTCAATGTAGAACTTTTTTCAACATCAACTTGAAAATTACCCTCAAAATCCGTAATAGTTCCCGATGTAGGATTTTTCTCCGGAACTACCGAGACTCCAATCATAGGTTCGCCTGTAGCATCCACTACATGGCCACTTACTTTGATTGTCTGCGCCGGCAAAGAAATACCAGTCAACAGAGCAACCAAGATGAAAAGGAATCGACGAAGCGACATGTTTTTTTGTTTTTCCATAATAGTAGTTTTTTATTTTTCCACTACAAAACAATAGAAGTTTCTCCAATTCCTTTTCTAGTATTTCCCCAACATTTATCAATATTAAACCAACTCACAAAAGGCTTCCAAACGTTTATAATATTGTGTCATTTTTTTAAAGAAACGTTCCAAACCACTCATAATAAACATTCTACGAATAGCTTATTTGATAAAACATTTCATTTATGCATATCAACAAACTAAAATGAAAGAACCATGAACTAATTATCTACCAGCTGCATATACATGACATTGACGAAACAAGCACAAACCAACAGAGCTAACAAATACATACAAATGTGTTTTCATAAATGCATATCCTCAGCAATCATTCCGCATCATTAATCAACCGAAAAGGAGCCTCCAGTTTTTCTTCCAAACCATGCTTTGTCCGTTCCACATAATAAATTCCAGGACATTTTGGAATAAAACTTTTTCCATCCACCACTATTTTCTTATTTTGATAAGCAGCTACCCAATATCCATTACCCTCCGAAGGAATCTGCAACACCTGAGCAACTGCATCATTACGAATAACTTTCACTTCTTTTGCCACATCAAACGCTTCCAGCTTTTCTTTTGAACTTCCCGGAAAAACAAGGTACTGATACTTAGCGTACTCCGGACGTACTCCGTGACGGAGATGCAAAGAAACCACCTCACCATCTACCGTAGCCGGTTTATACATTTTCATAAAATCACACCAACGACCCGTACGCTTTCCAGCCTCAGCTACTAAAGTATCCTCACCTAATATAATATACCCTGTCTGGTCATGAAAAAAACGCATATCTTTTTGTATAAAGAATTCCCTCTCAGCGACTTTCCGCCAGTTCCCTTCTATCCAAGCCAAAAGTTCCCCTTTTTTCACACGTTGGTCTATAGAAGTAGTTACACACAAGGTAGTATCCGCCTGGATACCGGCACCCAAACAAACTATATAATCATCCATAAACAAATATGATTTATATGCTTTCAATCCATCACGATCCAATTCCATAGCCGTCATTCCCCTTTTACCATCACTCAATCCGCCAACTAAAGAACTTCTATTGTTTGATTTCATCACCTTTACATTGGGAACCGGATTCACATCTTCATAAGATGTAGTCCCTGGAATCTTTCTCCAATCCCAAAACGGAAAAACATCCAAATACTCATCACCACGGACATAAAAATAAGTAGCGCCATCACCCAAATAATACCCTTTCAAATTATCTTCATTAACCAGCTCTGTACCAATCACACGATTAGAAGACATTTTCACTGTTCCCATCCAGTTTTTACTTCGATGCACAGTATAATCCGAATCATCAAAATGTTTATGGCCTACCAATGGGTTACCTTCCTTTGGAAATCCGTCCAATCCTAAATCGGCTGCTGCAAATGCCAGCCCATACGCTTTATGTATCTGCGCATGATGGAAAAACTGACGCCCCAACGAACTTATATCCATATACCTGTTCCAAATAATCCATCTGTAGCCTTTGTTCACCAGAGAATGCAATATAGCCATTTGCCGCTTGTCAAAAGCGTATGTTGTTCCTTGAAACAGCCGGCAAAAGAAACTCATGCCCGAGACATAAGCCAGCCCATAATTACCAAACTGTTGCTGAGGACCGTGTTGATGAAAACTCCAGTCGTCTTTAATACCTTCCTTCCTACCTGTACATATCTCCGAAACAATGGTATCCCGTGCAGCTTTCACCAACTGCTCGTTATTTTCCAAAAGAGCCCGGATTAATACATTCCCTGCCAACCATACTTTATTCTGTCCGGTCATACCAAATTTGGCATCACTCATTACTTCTATAGCAAACTGTTTCTCTTCTACCGATAATTGTTCCTCTAATAAGATAAAAGCAGGTCCCAAAGTTTTAGGCACCCCTATCTCATTGTACCACCAATTTCGGCACTTCAGTTTAGCAGAGAACCAATAAGCCAAAGCCGAATGGATGGCTTTGCTAATCTCTTCCGATTTATAAAACTCCGTTTCTTCAGAATAATATAACTTTGACAATTCCAAGATACGTTCCGCATGCTGTTTGGGCTCCCAACCGGAACGTTTGATATCAGCATAATTGATATCCGCCCATGAACCATCCTTCCTCATCTTCTCCAAATATCTTTTTATTTTATTCAAATCAAAAGGATAACGCTGATGAAGCTCCACCACTATTTGATCAGACATCTCCGTTTCTGGCTTTATCTGAATAAAATCTGTTTGTAAGGAGTCATTTTTTCCTACAGAAGGTACCAATATACTTCTATAGTTTTTCTTTATACAATATAGTTCATCTACTCCGGCCGCCCGAACAGCTTGATTTACCAACAAACAACCACACAAAAAAATGCATTTGACAAATTTATTCATCCCTATTAAATTTTAATAACACCATATTGCAAATATAAACTGAAACCATCGATTTCAATATCAGTATTCTCTCAAAAACTATCAAATTTCTTCATTATTCATATCTTACCAATCTAACCTGCCTTCTGTATTATCAGAAGCTTACAGCTCTCTCTACTTTTCCAAAAATACGATCGAAATGTGTACACATGCATAATATTCAAGGAAGATGTACGCATTTCCATTGTAGAAAGGTTCAGGCCATCCTACTTTTGCATTACCATTAAAACACTAAAACAACATGATGAAGAAAAAATTAATACTGTCATTCTTTTTGGCCGCATTAGGTTTTGGAGTTGTAAAAGCACAAGACTTGCCTGATAAAAAAGAAACATTGAAGACTGTTACAAAAGTCAATGATTACTTCATGAAGAAGTATGCCGATTATCGTACTCCTTCTTTTGTAAAAAATGTAACCCGTCCTAGTAATATTTGGACACGCGGAGTATATTATGAAGGATTAATGGCTCTTTACTCCGTGTATCCACGCGATGACTATTATAAATATGCTGTCGATTGGTCAAATTACCACGAATGGGGATTCCGTAACGGTACAACCACCCGCAATGCGGATGATTACTGTGCCAGCCAGACTTACATTGACTTATATAACATTTGTCCCGATCCGGAAAGAATCCGTAAGGCAAAAGCCAATATAGATATGCTGGTCAATACCCCTCAGGTAAACGACTGGTGGTGGATTGACGCCATCCAGATGGGAATGCCTGTATTTGCCAAACTGGGAAAATTGACCGGAGAACAAAAATATTTCGACAAAATGTGGGATATGTATGAATATACCCGTAATAAACATGGTGAGAATGGTATGTACAACCCCAAAGAAGGTTTGTGGTGGAGAGACCAGGACTTCGATCCCCCCTACAAAGAACCTAACGGTAAAAATTGCTATTGGAGCCGCGGTAATGGATGGGTATATGCAGCACTGGTACGTGTACTGGATGAAATTCCTACTAATGAAAAACATCGCACCGACTATATCAATGATTTCCTGACCATGAGTAAAGCAATCAAAAATTGCCAACGTACAGATGGTTTTTGGAATGTAAGTATGCATGACGAATCAAACTTCGGAGGTAAAGAAACCAGTGGCACCGCTTTATTTGTATATGGCATGGCATGGGGGGTACGTAACGGACTGTTGGACAGAAAAGAATACCTGCCTGTCTTGTTGAAAGCATGGAATGCTATGGTGAAGGATGCGGTTCACCCTAACGGCTTCCTGGGACTTGTACAAGGAACCGGAAAAGAACCGAAAGACAGTCAGCCTGTCACATACGATAAAGTACCCGATTTTGAAGATTTTGGAGTAGGGTGTTTCCTGCTCGCCGGAAGTGAGGTTTACAAATTAAATTAATACTATGATTGGTTAGTGAATCGTTTTTTCATAGACTATGATTTAAAGGTTAGATTTAGGTTACGTAAAAAGGAGCGACTGTGAAGCCGCTCCTTTTTGTTCTATCCGTCATACGTTTTCAATCAGGAATAGAAAATACCAACACTCCTGCTGTAGGAATTACTGGTTCTCCTATCAACACTTTGGCTCCCGAAGGAAGTACGAATTTATAAGGTTTATCTATATAATTCAGTACAATCCCCATACCATTGCGGTACTCTACAGTTACACCGTATGGCAAATCCATCACAGGAATATTCAATTGCGCATATAGTTTCTTCAAAATATCTTTCTCCAATAATCCGTCCGTACTATCCACTCCCACGTAAGTAACAGTACCTTTTCCCAACTTACGAGTAGTGACTGCCGGTTTTCCTTCATAAAATTCCTGTGTATAAGTAGCCCATACTTGTGAATCCTTACCCGGTTTCAATATCTCTCCCCAAGTATTCCACGTATATTCTTTTCCATCCATCCGTAATTTGCCCGGTTCTTCAGGAAGTAATAAATCATAAAACTCCATTTCATTACCGGTCAGTTCATTTATCATGGAACCGAAAGGAGCTTCGGGTAAACGTCCATGGCGGTCTTTTTGGGCTGTACGGCAAGTTAAGACCAAATTACCACCCTTCTTTACATAATCAGTCCATCTATCTACCAATGCCTTGTCTGCCAATTGATAAGCCGGAGCTATGACCACTGGATAAGAGGAGAACTCCTTGCTTTCATTGATAAAATCTACGGGCGCGCCAAAAGATTTCAACGTGCGATAATATTTCTCAATATGCCCCAATGTATTCCATGTACGATTTTGCTTCTGGCGCTCAATGCTCCATGAATTTTCATGATTAAAAAGAATAGCAGTACGACGCGCCAAATAATCGGCCGGTTTCACCTCACGAGCAGCAACCTGCCCCCTAAGCTGTCTGATTTCTTTCATGAACTGCTCGTATTCACGTCCACCGGGAGTTACCGTTGTTCCGTCTGTACCTACAATGCCATAGTGATATTGTTCCGTGCCATACAGAGGCTGGCGATAACGATAAGTACAGATAAAGTCGCCTCCACCGGCAAATACGCTCCACATCCATAAACGGACAGCTCCGGGCAGCGGTTGAGGATTGATACTCCCCCAATTCACCTGTCCTGGCTGAAGTTCCATTACTCCATAAGTACCTTGGATGGGTCTGAAAAAGTCATTGGCAAAAGCAATACGCAACGAATTTCCCACTCGATATCCGCGACGGCCGATCCCTTCATTGTCTCCATACACCATATAGCGAGTATAACTTTGAAAATCAAGTGCAGGGCTGCCACCGATATGTCCTTCCTCATAATTAGGAATATAGTTCGTAGTCACCCATTGGTTCTTTGCCTGTTTTTTAATTAACAAACATTGTTCATTCAAAAAGTCGTTTGTCTGACTGGCAGCAAAACGGCGGTAATCCAAAATCTGATGATGATTCATAAACATCTGGGCAGTTTTAGGAAGAGTTATTTCATCAAAAGAAGAATAAACCTCACTCCAAAAAGCCGTTCCCCAGGCATCATTCAATGCTTTAATGTCATGATGATATTTTTCACGCAAAAAATCCCGGAAAGCCAGTTCGGCTTTCGGATTATAATCAAATTGTACGGCCGGCTCATTATCGAGCTGCCAGCCGATTATTCTGGAATCATTTCCATAATGCTGAGCTAACTTCTCTATCATTTTATAAGCCAGTTCTCTATAAACGGGAGAAGCAAAAGAAGCATGTTGACGTGCTCCGTGATCAAGCACGGTACCATTTTCATTTTTAATCAAAATTTCAGGGTATTTACGGCTCAGCCATACCGGTGGAGTTGCCGTAGAAGTACACATAATGACTTTCAAATCATATTTGGCAGCCAAAGCCACCGCTTTATCCAACCAGGCAAAATCATATTTTCCCTCTTCCGGTTCCAATTGCGCCCAAGCAAATTCCGCGAAATGGGTGAATTCAAAACCCAAATCGTGCATCTGTTTAAAATCTCTCTCCCATTGACTTTCATCCCAATGCTCGGGATAATAATAAGCACCGGTCAAAGTCAAATCCTTGTCTTTAAACCAAGGTTGTTGTGCAAAAAGTCCTCCGGCCAAAGAACAAGCCAAAAGAACGGTCACAAATCGTTTTCTCATGATAATATAGTAGTTTAATTGCTTTCAAGCAGTTTATCAAGTACAGCCTTCTCTACGGCAAAAGCGGTTCCGTGACGGGTTCCTTTTGGAAAAGATACACGGTCAGACACATCTTCCCACGTCTTTCCATGATCACGACTGCAAACAGCTCCATATTGATGATTACGATATTTATCAAAATAGACATAAAGAGCATCATCCACAAAAAGTGGCGCAGGTCCCTCGCACCAATAATCTCCTGTAATGGAAGGAGAAACGGTAGTAGGAAATCCATCCTCTATCCGTGTTGTCCGTGTTATTCTCAAATTCTTCTCTGCCGGCAACGAGTTTTCATTCTTCACCACCATAATCAGGTCTTTCATCACCGGATCGCGTACAATAGCTGCATCAATCACACTGAAATCAGGATTAAAGAACAGTTTGGTTTCAGAAAATGTATTAAAATCCTTCGTCGTAACATAGTAAATACGATGGTTCAACCCTTTCTCACTCTCAATGACCGGCACTTCCTTGTGACGTCCGGGAATGGTCGTTGCCCAAAAAATATAATAAGTTTGCGAAGGTTCATCATAAAACAATTCAGGTGCCCAGCAATTATGTGCCGCAGGCTCATGCATCATTACCGGAATAGAACGCTGCTCACTCCAGTGAATTAAATCGGGAGAAGAGGCGTAACCTATAATCCGGTCTGTCCAACTGGAAGTCCACACCATGTGAAAGGTACCGTCCGGCGCCTGACAAATACTAGGGTCACGCATCAGACGATCCTTCCCGACCGTGGGTATCAAGAATGATTTTCCATGATTCAGAGGAGCCCATGTCAGCCCATCCAAACTATAAGCCAAATGAAGACCATCCCGACTGTCATTAATGAAATAAGAGAACAAATAAGCCGTATCACCGGCAAATAATCCGGAAACCGCCCCTAACAAGCAGAGCAAACTGAATAATCGTTTTTTCATGTATACAATGATTTAATTGTGAGTATACAAAGATAAAAAGAGATTTGGACTTTTTTCTGCACATACAAGGCATATCCATGTAAAATAGTACAACCTCATCGCATATTACCCTGTTTTTATACGAATTTCCATCTATATGTACTTCTTTCTATTTACATATACGTGAAAAGGTCTTAATTTAGCAACATCAAATTCAAGTAAAAAAATACTATGAAAAAAACGCTATTGACTGTCTGCTTAGTATGGATGTGCTTCTCGTTAAGTGCACAAAAAATTATTGACTTATCCGGGAAATGGTCATTCAGTATAGACCGTCAGGATAATGGAGAAAAAGAGAAATGGTTCAACCACACATTAAATGATTGCATCCACCTTCCCGGCTCCATGCCCGAGAAACTGAAAGGCGATGAGGTTACCGCAAAGACCCGATGGACAGGCAGTCTCTATGACAGTTCCTATTATTATAATCCATACATGGAGAAATACCGTAAAGAAGGTAATATTAAATTCCCTTTCTTTCTGACCCCCGACAAACACTATGTAGGAGTAGCCTGGTATCAGAAAGAAGTAAATGTGCCTGCCGACTGGAAAGGTGAACGTATCTTGCTATTTCTGGAACGTCCCCATATAGAAACTACCGTATGGGTGAACGGACAAAAGGCAGGAATGCAGAATAGTCTTTGCGTTCCCCATCAATATGATATAACCCGTTATGTCCGTCCCGGAAAATGCACGATCACCATCCGGGTGGATAATCGCATTAAAGAAATCAATGTCGGACCGGATTCGCACAGCATAACCGACCAAACTCAAGGAAACTGGAACGGCATTGTAGGACGCATCTGTCTGCAAACGACTCCGAAAACATATTTTGATGATATTCAAATATATCCGGAACCGGAACAAAAACAGGCACGTGTCAAAGTCGTCATCAAAGGTGCAGGCACTGCAAAAGTAAAATTATCAGCAGAGAGCTTCAATACGGATAAAAAACATATCGTTCCCGCCATACAACAAGAAATCAAACTTCACAAAGGAGTGACGGAAACAGAAATGGTATTACCTATGGGAAATGATATGCTGCTATGGGATGAATTTCATCCGGCCCTGTACAAACTGAAAGCAGAAGTCACCAATGGGAAAAAAACGGAGATAAAAGAAATACAATTCGGTATGCGCCGATTTGAAATCAAAGGTAAATGGTTTTATGTAAACGGGCGCAAAACTCAGCTTCGCGGAACAGTTGAAAACTGTGACTTCCCGCTGACCGGTTACGCCCCGATGGATGTAGAAAGTTGGGAACGAGTATTCCGTATCTGTCGCAGTTATGGACTGAATCACATGCGTTTCCATTCATTCTGTCCTCCCGAAGCCGCTTTTATGGCTGCCGACCGGGTAGGATTCTATCTGCAACCCGAAGGTCCGAGTTGGCCCAATCATGGTCCTAAATTAGGTTTGGGACAACCTATTGACACCTATTTGATGGACGAAACCATCGCATTAACCAAAGAATATGGCAACTATGCCTCCTATTGCATGTTGGCATGCGGAAACGAACCTAGCGGACGCTGGGTAGAATGGGTGACCAAGTTCGTAGAATATTGGGAAAAGAAGGATCCCAGACATGTATATACCGGAGCATCGGTAGGCAACGGATGGCAATGGCAACCCCGCAACCAATATCATGTAAAGGCTGGGGCACGTGGACTGACCTGGTCCAAGAAACAACCGTCCACCCAAGACGACTATCGTTTCCAGAATCATCTTGACACCGTGAGACAGCCCTACGTATCCCATGAAACAGGTCAATGGTGCGCTTTCCCTAATTTCAATGAAATACGTAAATATACAGGCGTCAATAAAGCCAAGAACTTCGAAATTTTCAAAGACATTCTGGCTGACAACCACATGAGCGACCAAGCCCATCTATTTATGATGGCCAGCGGAAAGTTGCAAGCCCTTTGTTACAAATATGAAATAGAAAAGACACTCCGCACGCCCGATTATGCCGGTTTCCAATTATTGGCACTGAACGATTATTCGGGTCAGGGAACTGCACTGGTAGGTGTTCTCGATGTTTTCTTTGAAGAAAAAGGATATATCAACTCCGCAGAATGGAGACGTTTCTGCTCACCTACAGTTCCACTGATGCGTACAGATAAATTTGTATATAATAACAAGGAGATTTTAAAGGCGGATATTGAAGTTGCTCATTTTGGTGCCGAGGCATTAAAACAAGCAGAAATTGTATATACGTTAAAAGACGAATATGGCAAAGTATATGCGCAAGGCACATTGGCAACACAAGACATTCCTGTCGGAAATTTAAATCGCACGGGTAGCCTTGAGTTTCCGCTCACTGACATCCAAGAGGCTAAAAAGCTGAATCTGGAAATACGCATTACAGGAACAGAAGCTGTAAATGACTGGAATTTCTGGGTTTATCCCGCCCAAGTGACAATAGCCGAAGGAAAAGTGTACACTACCGACACCTTGGATTCGAAAGCCTTGGAAATTCTTCAGAATGGTGGAAATGTGCTTATTACAGCTGCGGGCAAAGTGAGTTATGGTAAAGAAGTGGTTCAGCAATTCACTCCTGTATTCTGGAACACCTCCTGGTTCAAAATGCGTCCTCCTCATACCACAGGTATCCTGGTGAACCCCAAACACCCGCTATTCCGTCAGTTTCCGACAGAATATCACAGCAATCTGCAATGGTGGGAACTGCTGAATCGTGCTCAAGTGATGCAATTCACCCACTTTCCACCCGCTTTCCAACCTACGGTTCAAAGCATCGACACTTGGTTTATAAGCCGCAAGATAGGTATGTTATTCGAAGCCAATGTATTAAATGGGAAAGTGCTCATGACAAGCATGGACATTACCTCCCAGCCAGAGAAACGCATGGTAGCTCGTCAGCTGCATAAAGCCATTTTAGATTATATGAATTCGGACCAGTTCCGTCCGCAATTTACTGTAACGCCTCAACAAATCAGTGAGTTGTTCACAAAAACAGCCGGTGACATAAAATCTTATACCAATGACTCTCCGGATGAACTAAAACCGAAAATCAATTAACAACAATCTATATCAATCATGAAACAGATAGCCCTATTAGCTCTTGGACTTTTAGCGACATTAGGAGTCGAAGCACAATCTTACAAATTCGATTTTACCACAGGTAAAAAGACAAAAGACGGTTATACCAAAATAACTCCCGCCGACAGATACTCGGAGGAAAAGGGATACGGATATGACAGACAGCCCTCTCCGGAAGGTAAAAGTACAGCTCCATTCTTTTTCTCTGTTACGGTGCCCGATGGCAACTACCATGTCACAGCCGTGATAGGAAACAAACGCGTTGCCGGAGAAACAACCGTGCGAGGAGAATCACGCCGCCTTTTCTTCGAAAATGTGAAGACAAAAAAAGGGGAGTTAAAACCTTGTACATTTGTGATCAACAAGCGCAACACACATATTTCGGAAAAAGAAAATGTGCGCATCAAACCGCGTGAACGCCAAAAATTGAACTGGGATGACAAACTAACTTTGGAATTCAACGGGGACGCGCCCCAATTGTCCGAACTGATTATTGAGAAAGTAAACAATGTACCCACCGTATTCCTATGCGGTAACTCCACCGTAGTAGACCAGGACAATGAACCTTGGGCAAGCTGGGGACAAATGATTCCCCGCTTTTTCAATGACAGCATTTGTTTTGCCAATTATGCAGAATCCGGCGAAAGTGCCAATACTTTTATCGGTGCGGGACGACTGAAAAAGGCATTGACACAAATGAAACCCGGAGATTATATTTTTATGGAATTCGGTCATAACGACCAAAAGCAAAAAGGTCCCGGTAAAGGAGCTTATTATTCATTTATGACCAGCTTGAAAACATTCATTGATGAGGCAAGGGCACGAGGAGCCTATCCTGTACTGGTAACTCCGACACAACGTCGCAGTTTCGACGAAAGCGGGAAAATCAGAGATACCCACGAAGATTATCCCGAAGCGATGCGCTGGTTGGCTGCCAAAGAAAACGTTCCTTTGATCGATCTCAACGAAATGACCCGTACCCTCTATGAAGCAATGGGAGTGGAACCTTCCAAAAAGGCATTCGTACATTATCCTGCCGGAACCTATCCGGGACAAAACAAGGTATTGGCAGATAATACCCATTTCAACCCTTACGGAGCTTATCAAATTTCCAAATGTATCATTGAAGGGATAAAGAAAGCGGGATTACCTATCTCTAACTATTTGCGCAGCGACTATCCCGGTTACACCCCTGCACATCCGGATGCTTTGGACAGTTTCAAATGGAATGACAGCCCGTTTACAGAAATTGAAAAGCCGGACGGCAATTAATTTAAAAGTAATCAACTTGGACAATGTAAATCTCCCTTACGAGAAAGCGGACGGACGTTCCTTGTTTGTCACAGAGGATGCCAATGATATCAGATACAGGAACATCACAGTGGATGGAAAAGAATTCAATGCAGCAAACTTATAAAAAACCAATAGAATGAAGAGAAAATATTTATTGTTCAGCCTGTTGCTGGCCGGAAGCAGCCTTTATGCACAAGAATGGCCGGCAGTACCCCCCGAAGCCCGTCCGGCTACCCGCTGGTGGTGGCTGGGAAGTGCTGTAGATGCAACCAATCTGACCTACAATCTGGAAGAATATGCCAAAGCCGGACTGGGAGGTGTTGAAATCACTCCTATTTATGGTGTTCAAGGCAACGATAAGAATAACCTCCCTTTCCTCAGCCCGCAATGGATGAAAATGTTGCAACATACTGAAGCTGAAGGAAAACGTATCGGTATTGAAGTAGATATGAACACCGGTACCGGATGGCCCTTCGGCGGTCCTCACGTGAGCATGACAGATGCTGCTACCCAAGCTATTTTTCAATCTTATCAAGTAGAGGGTGGAAAAGAAATTACGCTAGATTTGAAAGTAGAAGAAGAAAAACAACGCCCTGTAGCCACTTTAAGTCGGGTTATGGCCTATAATGCAGACAATAAGCAATGTCTTAACCTCACTTCCAAAGCGAAGAACGGACAATTACAATGGAAAGCTCCGGCAGGTCATTGGCATATTATTACCTTATATATAGGTAAAACATTCCAAAAAGTGAAACGTGCCGCCCCTGGTGGAGAAGGCTATGTGATGAACCACTTGGATAAAGGAGCCGTAAAACGCTATTTTGCCAACTTTGACAAAGCCTTTAAAGAAAACAAGACCAATTTTCCACATACTTTTTTCAATGACTCTTACGAAGTATATGGTGCTGACTGGACTCCTGATTTTCTGGAACAATTCGCCCGCCGTCGTGGCTATAAACTGGAAGAACACTTCCCTGAATTTATCGCTCAGGACCGTAATGAAACCACCGCCCGCATAGTCAGTGACTATCGCGAAACCATCTCCGATTTATTGATTGAGAATTTCAGTACCCAATGGACTAACTGGGCACACGGTCATGGCAGCATCACCCGTAACCAGGCACATGGTTCCCCTGCCAATCTGATAGATACCTATGCCTCAGTGGATATTCCCGAATGCGAAGGGTTCGGCCTGTCTCAATTCCATATTAAAGGATTGCGCCAAGATTCCCTGACCCGTAAGAATGATTCAGACCTTTCCATGCTGAAGTATGCTTCTTCCGCTGCCCATATCGCCGGAAAGCCCTACACGTCTTCAGAAACATTCACCTGGCTGACAGAACATTTCCGTACCTCACTTTCCCAATGCAAACCGGATATGGATTTAATGTTCGTATCAGGTGTAAACCACATGTTTTTCCATGGAACTCCCTACAGTCCTAAAGAAGCCAAATGGCCGGGATGGAAGTTCTATGCCTCTATGGACATGTCTCCTACCAATAACATTTGGCAGGATGCTCCTGCTTTCTTTGAATATATCACCCGTTGCCAGTCTTTCCTGCAAATGGGAAAACCGGATAATGATTTTCTTGTTTATCTGCCTGTATATGATATGTGGCAGGAACAGCCGGGCCGTCTTTTGCTGTTCAGCATCCATGATATGGCAAAACGTGCTCCCAAGTTTATAGAAACCGTCCATACCATCAGCAATTGCGGCTATGACATGGATTATATCTCTGACAACTTTGTGAAAAGTACCCGTTGCGTAAATGGCAAATTACTGACCAAAGGAGGAACTTCCTATAAGGCCATCATCATTCCTGCTGTAAAATTAATGCCGTCCGAGGTACTTGATCATTTACTAAAGCTGGCACAAGCCGGAGCTACTATCATCTTTACCGAAAACTATCCACAGGATGTACCCGGTTATGGAAAACTGGAAGCACGCCGGAAAAGCTTTGCACAATTACAAAAGCAGTTTCCGGAATTTGCTTCTTTCGATGAGACGGTGGCAACTCCTTATCAAAAAGGAATCATCATTACAGGAAACAACTATCAATCTGCCTTGGAAAAAAGCGGTGTTATTCCCGAAGAGATGAAAACGCGGTATGGCTTACAATGTATCCGCCGCTCCCATACCGACGGACATCATTATTTCATCTCCTCATTGCAGGAAAAAGGAGTAAACGACTGGATAACCTTAGCCGTTCCCGCAGAAAGTGTCATGCTGTTCAATCCGATGACGGGAGAAAAAGGGAAAGCACAAACCCGCAAGAAAGGAGGAAAAACCCAAGTACGTCTCCAGCTGCATTCCGGTGAAAGCGTGATCCTGCAAACTTTCAACCATGCCCTGACAGACGTTGCCGAATGGAAATACGTTCAAGAACAATCGGTCAGCCTCAGCCTTGATCACGGCTGGAAACTTCATTTTGCAAAAAGCACTCCCGAGATAGAAGGTACATTTGATATCGATACTCCGTCTTCGTGGACTGAAATAGTTCACCCCAACGCTTCGATTACCATGGCGACGGGAGTATATACTAATATCATCACTGTTCCCCATATTCCCGCCGATGACTGGATACTGGATTTGGGCGATGTGCGGGAAAGTGCCCGTGTGCGCATCAACGGACACGATACCGGAACGGCATGGGCCGTACCTTATCAGTTGAAAGTAGGCAAATGGCTGAAACCGGGAGGTAACAAGATAGAAATAGAAGTGACCAACCTGCCCGCCAACCGCATTGCGGATATGGACCGCCGGGGTGAGAAATGGCGTATCTTCAATGAAATCAATGTGGTGAATCTGCAATACAAACCGGTACCTTATACGAATTGGCAGCCATTGCCATCGGGATTGAATGGTAGTGTAAGGTTGATACCGGTTACTTATAAATAAATATTTCCATCACTCCATTTAGTTTATTATCAATAACTTATGGTGTAAAAGCATTTTCAATGCCCCTAAACCGGTATATAAGCTGGCGGCGTGGAATATCCACCCGCTATTTGCAAGAGAATGGTAGATATCCAATTAAATCCGGCAGGA
>BLLV01000005.1 GCA_011959205.1 Bacteroidaceae bacterium | reverse complement strand
GCCCTGCCGGAGAAGCTCAAAGAGCTTCAAACAAAAGGGAGAAAATTAACTCAAACGCTCAAACATCAAATGACTATGCGAGTAAAAAGAATGAAAGTAGCAGAGGGCAAACGGCTCAATATCGGGCAGTTCCCAAATTTCCACCGCTCCGGCTCCATTAGGGGCATGAAAAAACTCTACTATGGCGAGAACTGCCTTTTGGTACGCTGTGGCAACTACATCTACAACGTGACCTCCGAACCCTCAATCTACAATCAGGCAACAATCTAAATCATAAGAACATGGAAAATTATAACGGAATAGCAATATCCAACAACGACAAGGAATTTGTCGTGGCGTTTGACAACTTTGTCAACGGCAAAATGCAATCCGCAACCAACACAGGAAAGGCACTCGCCACAATACACCGCTATTTGCAGTCGCAGGCTTTCAAGGTGTGCGTGGCTTATATCCGTCAGCTCGCTGTCAACTACCGCACCGGCTATTATGACGAGCGGAACGAAACGACAGCCCGGAGAGCGGCGATGATGTACGACACACTGATGAACGGCGATGAAATCTATGACCCCGAATATAAGGAACTAAAGGATAAAAGCGTATGAACGACACCGATTTTCCCGAATACGGACGCCAGTGCGAGTTGCTGACACCGTGGCGAGGCTACCACCGTGGCACAATCGTAGGACTGAACGGCTACCGCTTCATCATCGAGGTAAGCAGTGGCGCGAGGATTGAACTTTACGAAGATGAAATTGAATTTGACTGACTATGAACAGACTGTTGACACCGAAATTTGAGGAAGCCATAAAGGACTATCCTCTGTACTCGCAGGACGGCAAGGAGAGAAATGCCGTGTGCGTGGCGATATTCACTATCGGAAATATCTGTTGGTTTGTGCTTGAAGGAGGCAAAGAGGGAGACGATACAATCCTTTACTGCATAGTGGTCGGACTCGGCGAAGATGAATACGGCTATGTGTCGCTCAAAGAACTTGCCGATGTCGAACTTGACTATCGCAAACAAGGCTTCGGCATTATCCGAGTGATACAAATGCCGTATTTCACCCCATGCCCCATAGGGCAAATAAGCGATGAGAGGCTTCAAGACTTCTTGAACCGCCTTTATGATTGACCGAACACGTCAGCCGTGGTGTTGTGCCACGGCTGACATTACCGAAAAATTCGGTCTGCCACCTCCATGCCGGACGTGGCAGACATAAACGTGTACTGACATGATTTTACAAACCATAATCCAAGTTGCCGCACAATGCGGCTGGAGTGTGACCGCCAATGTGAGAGACGGAAACATCACCTCTTTCGATTTCCGGCGGAATACCGAGAGCGGAGTGCCGTTCTGCTTCTCAGCCGACATGACCGGTAGCAAACCGACTTCGCTGGTGGACGACATACTGTCGTTCATCGACGCTTTCCAACCCGACATCTTCGCGCGGCAGTGGTGCCGGATTTCGGGTGCCGGAGAGAGCCGATATGCCCAAACACTCTCCGACATGGACGGCATACGCACCCGGGCATGGCTACTCGCCATCGACCTCTCCGAAGCCTTCGCCGCTCCGCGCCCCTCGCCGTGGTATCTCTGGAACTGACAGTGCCGTTTTATCGGTTCTTCCGTTTTCTTCCCCGCTTGACCTGCGGGTGGTCGAGCAGGAAAATTATGTCGCTTCCGAGTATCAGCCTGTGCCAGCCGTTTTCCGAGCGGCGGTATGGGAGTACCGGGGGCGATTGCCTCATGTATTCGTAAATCGTTGTATGGCTTATGCCGAGCAATTTTCTTGCCGCCATCACCGAATATAGCAAATCGGGGACTATCCTGTGAAAATCAGGGCGCATGGCTTTTCTCCCCACTTTCCATCACCGCCTGCCGGCGGTATGCGTTTATGAAAACTTCGGCGGCTTCCACTGCCATCTCTGCGGAGAGGCTGATATGCGCTGGCCACCTTGTAAGACGGTTCTCCGGAGTCACGACATCCGACAACCGAATGTCGTGATAATACAGCGCGACCGCAAGGTCATATTTCCGCTGTTCCCAATCTATGGGTGTAGGTTGTACGTTGTCTTTCATTTTTCCATGTTCTTTTGAGTGTTTATCCTGAATGTCTTTCCTCGCAAGGCGACGAAATTGAACATCTCCTTGAAGCGGTCATATATCCTCTCGCCATAGGCCTCCTGTATCTGGTCGATTGTGAAGTTGGTGGTGGCATGGGTGAACTGGTGGTAGCGGTTGTCGTAGCGTGACTGGAAGATGTACTGCATAACATTCTCGAAGTTGCCGTACCTTCCTGTCGGCAATGTCTCGCTGCCAAGTTCGTCAAACGCCTGTCTTGGACTGTCGATATACTGCCTGATGCCCCGGTAGCCTCCGTATATTGACTCATCGGCGTAAGCGGCGCATACATCAATCACGTTGTCTATCCGGAAATAATACCGGTTGCCCTCGATGTGCGGCCTCACAAGGGAGCAGAACTCCCTGATGATTTTCAGCATGGTGGATTTGCCCGTACCTATGTCGCCCCAAATAAGAAGCCCCTTGTCCGGATCAAGGTTGCCGTCATAGTCCATCACCGCCCAGTGAACGATGTCGTTGTATGCCGGTTTCATTTCTTCCCTCACTGTGAAGCCCGGGCAGACAGCAACGGCACACTGCATGAAAAGTGTCTTGTATTCGCTAATCCTCGATAAGTCCACAGTTCGGTTTGATCGGCGTTCTGCGGCCTCTCTGATTTCCCTGACGGCTTCCGCCGGGTTTATTTTCTTTGGGTATGCCATTGTTCCGTTCTCGTTCTAATCGGGCGCGGGCCCAGTTGAAAAAATGATCCTTGCACTCCTGCACGGTCTGATGATTCTTTTTCTTGATCCTGCACTCCTGAAAAAAGTCAGGAAGCATATTTTCAAGTATCTTCCTTTCGCAGTGCAAGGCTCCGGCTATTTCGTCGAGCGAAGCCGTATCCTTTGAAAAAATTTCAAAAACTTCTCCTTCACGCGCGGGGGAGAGAGAATTTTTATTTATATTATTATCTATATAATATATGTCCCCAAAGGTGTCCCCAACAGTGTCGGAAGAAGTGTCCCCATTTGTGGGGGATTGAGCTTCTGAAGAAGCCCCGATAGCCGTTGTATCCGATGGAGCCATGATTGAAAAGCCGGGTATCTGATCCATGACAAGCACCGTGTATAATGTCGCGTTGCCTATTTCAAGTCGCCGTATCCACTTCTGCGCCTCAAAAATCCTCATGTATCTTCCTACTGTATCTTTGTCCGCTCCGATTGAGGCGGCCAGTTTTCGTGTCGAGGCCACGAACTGACCGGGCAGGATGTCTATTGTCGTGCCTTTTATGGGATATGTGCCTTTGGCTCTATGCACGCGGAAAAGTATCTCCAGCCAGAGATGTACCATCCGGCTCTCGGAGTAGAGCCATTCCACGTCGCGGAGATAGTGCATTACGGGTATCCATGAACGGTTCATTTCGGCTGTTTATATTCTTGGGGTACATATATATTGGAGTTGTGCGTATGCCTCAGGCTTTTCCGCTTGGAGTGTCAACATCGCGGTCTGTCACATATAGTTCCTTCGGGAACACCACACATCCGGCAATCCTCTCTATCTCTTTCTTGCAGAAGGAGGGTATGCAGCAGCATCCGGCTTTCCAGTTATAGAATGTCTTGCGTTTGATGCCTTCTCCGCAGGCTCTTACTACCGCTGTCACGAAAAAACGGTGGTCAGTATGGGGTAGCGTGGCGAGATAGTCGTTAAGACACTTGGAGTCAATCTCTTTGATCTGTTGTGTAGTCATAATTTCGTCCTTTAAGATTAAATGAATCAGGTCTGCCGTTTTTTTTCAAGTGTTGCGTATCCGGCACGCTCCCTCACATCGTAAAGAGAGAGGAAAAAACGCCGCCCGTTACGCTCCGCTTTCAGGGAGCCGTCATGTATCGCGTCGCGTACACGCTGGTCTGAACAGTGCATGATCTCCGCCGCCTCACGCACGGTTATCTTTCTGTCGGGAGGCACCGGTGCGGTGATGTTCCGCTTTATCTCTTCAAGGGTGTTCTCAATCCTTGTGAGCCTCATTGTTATGCGTCTGTCTTCACTCATAGTCGTATCCGTTTTATAAGCTGTTTGACATTTTTTCTTTTAGCAACCATTAGCTATGTTTAGAAAAATGATTATCTTTGCAATTAGAAATAATTAATCTAAATTAGGTAGTTGCATTAACACTAACAAACTAATTGTACTAAATGATTGTTTGAAGTGTTATTATTGGAAATACCTAATCAAATTTATTATAAAATATAAACATGAGTTTATGGACAACATAAGAAATAGGGTGAGACAGGCGATGGAATGGCTGAAAGACAACAGGCTGTTCAACTCCAACCGTGTCATTGCGGAAAAGATGGGCTACAATCCCAGTGTCGTGTCACAGGTGATAACCGGCAAATCCAAAGTGACGGAACGCTTTGTCAAAAGCCTGTGCAGCATATACCAGCCCCTGAGTTTCGATTGGATATGGAACGGGAATGGGAACATGATACAGGAGACAGTTCCACGACAGCCGGAAGCGGATCCGGAGCCGCCGCAGATGGACCGCTTCTCATATATCCTCGCTGACATGGCTGAGATCATAAAGAACATGACGGCCTTCATGGGGCCGATGAATAACCGGCTTGAACGTCTGGAAAAGAGGATTGATGAACAGGCGAAGGAGATAGAACGGCTACGCTCTGAACTGTCTGCAAAAGAGAAAGCCGCCACCTCCCGGAAGAAGTGACGGCTGCACCCATGTTAAGGTAGAGATTATTTAAGTTTACCGAAGCCCTGTATGACGCTCGTCTGAAGCACATGGGCGTATTTCTCGGTCATTGCCACGTTGGAGTGGGCGAGCATCTTGCTCACAGTCTCGATACCCACGCCTTTTGTCAACGCCCACGTTGCAAACGTGTGGCGGTCTACGTGCATTGTCAGGTTGATGTGCAGACTGGCAAGGTTGGCGATTATCTTCAACTGGTCGTTGCATTTCTGGTTGCTCATCAGATTGAGGTTGTAGTTGTACTTTTTCAATATGGCTATCGCCTTAGGCAACAGCACAATCGTATAGGGCATACCGGTTTTCATACGCTTGTCTCGTATGCAGTAGTCCTCGCCCTGCCTGAACACGTCCGACTTCTTGATCTTCACAAGGTCGGAGTACGCCAGCCCTGTGTAGCATGAGAAGATAAACATATCGCGCACTTTCTCGGTCATGCCGTAGAGTTCAAGGGCTTCCACGCGATCACGTTCCTCTTCGGTAAGGAATTTTATGCCCTCCGATTTTCCACGCGAAATCCTCATGCCGTCGTATGGGTTGGACTCCAGCTTCTCAAACTGTATCGCCTCCACGATATAGGGTTTGAGGCGTTTGTGATAGCCGTGAACCGATGCCTGGGCTGTCACACGCTTGCGTATGAAATCGTCCCATAATCTGATGTTCTTTGGGGTGAGGTCGCTGAAGAAGCGTATCAGCCCGAAGTCGCGCAGGCATTTGAGCATCACCTTGTGCTGCTTGCGTGTTGACTCCGTGACCGGGCGCATGTCGATACGTTCCTCCAGCCAGTCGAGAAAACTTGCCGACGAACCCTGCAACTTCGTTTTCTTGACCTTTTTGAGAAGCGACAGGTCGTATTCGCCCTTTGTCGAGGCTATGGACGACATCTTCTCATGCAGACCGTCATAGACACGGCGTATCTGCTCGTTCAGATGGTCGGCCTGAGGGTGGTTGACCACCTCCTTGCCGTTCCACTGCTGCTTGAGTACAGCCACGCCGGTGGAGAGACGGACGCGCTCACGGTTGTACGACACCTCAATCTCCACGGTGCCGGGGTTGACGGCCGATGCCTTCTTGCGGCGGTCGAAAACAATCTTGATCTGTGGTATTCCTGCCATAAGTAAAAGATTTTAAGAATGATACATTCAAATTTCTCGTGATGTGGTACACGAAAAAGCGTGTACCACAAATTCCGGGAAATGTACCACACGTGTACCACATACCATTTCAACGCATCCAACAACGAGGCTGTTGCACGCCCCGAATCTTTTGGAAACATTTAGCACAAAATAGCAAATATCAGAGAGTTGGCACTCTAAACAGGCTCCGGTCGCTATGGCAAGACCGGGGCAGGAGACAACGGCTGATATTTGTTGGAAAAGCTGGTACATTTGTGGTACTTTTTTGTGGTACATTCACGAAATCTGTACCAAAGATAATGTGCTAATTCCGAACTAACAAATGCTAACTTTGGCTATCGGCAGGAAATACGGTTTGT
>BLLV01000004.1 GCA_011959205.1 Bacteroidaceae bacterium | reverse complement strand
CCAGCTATTTGAACTTAAGCAGGCATATGACCTGTACCGGTTCATTCAAGGACAGCAAACTATAATGTATGTTAAAGCGGAAATAAAAATGCAGTCTTTTGCATCTTTTCTATCATATATTAATAAAGTTTATATTGAGAGAAGTAGGACTGTTAAGAACCAACAACCTTATTCGATATTTCGCTTAATTGCATAATAAATATGACCAAAGAAGAATTAGTAAATTTATGTAAAGAAGGAGATGAGCAGGCTTTAAGTCTGCTCTATAAAACTTATGCGAAAAAAATGAAAGGGATTTGCAGTCGATATGTTTCTGATGAGCAAACAGTAAACGACCTTCTACATGATGGATTTATCATAATTTTCACATCTATTGAAACGTTACGTTCCTCTGAAAAATTAGAAAGTTGGATGGGGAAGATAATGAAAAATATTTCATTAAAATATTTAGAACAATGTCGTACCATAACCAATATCCCTTTAGATTGTATAGAAGAATTTGAAGAACCATTAATTCCGTCATATTCAACTAATTTTCCATCTTATGCAATAATGCTTAAGATGATAGAGTCTTTGCCGAAAGGTTATTGTAAAATCTTCAAATTAGCGGTATTGGAGGGATTATCTCACAAGGAAATCGGCATATTACTAAATATAGCACCACATTCTTCTTCATCACAATTATCAAGAGCTAAAGAATTGTTACGCAAGCTCCTATCACAATACTATATTGCTGTAGGATTATTTGTGTTGTTATCTGTCATTTATCTACGACATTTACTGTATGCTCCAAAAGAAATCGCTGGCACATCTCCCAAAACGATAATAAACCCCCAAAAAGAACAAGAGTTAGAATACATTTCACTTGAAGATACTATAAATGTTACTCCTGTCCGTATATCTGCTCACCAATATACAGACTTTCAATCAACAAAAAAAGATATGTGCGGACAAAACATTGCTAATCAAGAGAATGTTATTGAACAAAAAGACAGTAGTCAATCATCTAATAATCCAATAACTAAAGAGCAAGAATTTGAAAAGGACAAAAACACTCATTACACCATTATTCCTCAATTCTCGCCCCATAATAAAAAGAAATGGTCATTAGCTTTGTCTTATTCAGGAGTAAATAAGCAAACAAATATTCAAAAAACGATAATTCCCGGTGGCATTTCATCCGAAAAGCCACAAGAGGTAATAGAAGAATCATATCATCACATTCCTATCATCTTATCGCTTTCTTTTAGTAAGAAATTTGATGAACGTTGGGGACTTGAAACGGGCTTTCAATACACACACTTACATTCTGATTTTACGACTATTACCGATTCCTACTCAAAAGAAATACAAAAAATCAACTATATAGGAATTCCCTTGAAAGGAACATTCAATGTACATAGCAAGCAAAGGCTGTCCATTTACTTATCTACGGGAGTAACTTTGGATATCCCTGTAAAAGCAACTTCTGAAAGTATTGCATCTAATGAAAGTGGACAAATTACTTTTTGTGGAAAGAGTGATATACATCCATCTTTGCAGTGGTCAACGAATTTGGGTATAGGCATCCAATATCAGATTACACCATCCGTTGGAATCTATGCGGAACCCAATTTACATTATTACTTCAATAATGGAGATGGAATAAAGACAATTCAAACAGAAAAGCCTTTTAATGTGGCTTTGCCTATAGGAATCCGTCTGTCGTGGTAAAAAAGTTATGGTTATCATGCAGTCTTTTACAAAATAACTTATCATAGTTGTAGAGAACAATTCAAATAAATATTAACGCTACTACTCTACAAATAATTATTTTATGCAAGAACGTCATAAAAATAGAGCTATCTATTTCAAAGAACTTTCTATTACAAGCAAAAACTATTTTATACCATATATTCAACATTGGCATTCAGTAGAGACAGGAACTGATGTGTTAGAAATAGGCTGTGGTGATGGTGGCAATCTACTTCCTTTTTCTGAAATGGGATGTCGTGTTGTTGGAGTTGATATTGCAGCCTGCCGGATTAAAGATGCAAGAATTTTTTTTGCGGATGCCCATGCAAGAGGGACATTTTACGCACAAGATATTTTTCAACTAAAGGAATTGGAACGGAGTTTTGATATTATCATCTGCCATGATGTCTTTGAGCATATAGACAATAAAAAGCTATTCCTTTCAAATTTGAATAAATATCTAAAGCCTCAGGGCATTGTTTTCATGTCATTCCCAGCCTGGCAAATGCCATTTGGTGGGCATCAGCAGATTTGTCAAAATCCCATACTTTCCCGTCTTCCCTTTGTTCACCTACTTCCCATGACTGTATATCGGGGAGTACTAAAAGCCTTTGGAGAAAACGGAGACTGTATCAAAGAGTTGCTTTCTATTAAAAGAACAAGGGTGTCAATAGAATCTTTTGAAAGCATGCTAAAAACGACTGTTTTACGCATTACAAATAGGCAATTATGGCTTATCAATCCTCATTATCAGGTTAAATTCGGATTATCCCCACGCAAATTGAACAAAGTGATTGCCTACATTCCTATTCTAAGAAACTTCTTTAGTACGAGTTGTTTTTATATTCTGAAAAAAAGGGACATAAGCTTTGCTCCATATACCACAATATTATTGGTTAGTCCGAAACCCCGTCTATGTCCCTACTCTCTTTTTCCAACAGGCAAGACCGATACACAGGAAGAATTTTCAATGTAAATGTTAAGTTTTTTTAGAAAGCCTGTTCTGTGGAGCGTTGTTTATACGATCTGAACTATACACACAAAAATAGGGGCTGTAACTGGATTTCCGGATAAATCAATATTATTTTAGCTATGGAATTCAGGGATTTAGTTAAATAACAAAAATACCCAACTTTACATTTTTGGGTGTAAAATTGGGTGTTTCTTTTGTAATTTATTGATTTCCAATGTTTATTGCGGAGAGACAGGCTCTAACAAAATTCTGCCATTATCATAGGTACACAAAAAACAATAACCCTGAAGTTTGCTTGTTCAGCAGGGACAACAGGGTCTTACGCTTGCAAATATAGGCATTAATTTCTATATTTGCAAGAGATGTTCCGTTTTTAAACTTATACCAAATGAAATATGACGAATGTTTGCAGGTACTATCCCCGGCAAGATTAAATAAATACGCACAAGCAAGTGGCAATGAAAAAGCCAAGACCTTGCGGCTATACCAATACAACATCAAGTTGAGCCAACGTTTTTATGGGGTTATCGGTATGTTTGAGATAATGCTACGCAATGCCATAAACGCTCACTACAAGCAATATTTCAACGATGATAATTGGATAATCAACCAAGCAAGACCCAATGGATTGCTTGAACAGGAAACTTCCGAAATAGTACGCATACAACGCACTTATACCAATATGGGGGTATACAACAACGATAAGATGGTAGCTTCCTTTACATTTGGTTTCTGGACTTATCTGTTTACAAGACGCAATTACCGCATAGGAGGAAAAACACTTCTTCAAATATTCCCCAACAAAGCGCATGGTTTAAAGCAAACAGACATCTACAAACAACTGACTGCCATCCGTGAATTTCGCAACCGAATAGCACATCATGAACCTATCTGTTTCAACGCCACACGCATCATAGATACAAGTTATGCCAAAGAACATTATGAGTTAATACGAACCTATATAGAATATATGGGATTTGATTCGGATTCTGTATTGCGAATGGTAGAAAAGCCAGATTCTATACTAAAGGTAATAGATGGCATGAAGTAAATGCCCCATCTTTGATAAGACACATAAGGATGATTGGGAACAATTTGGGAACATCTCCGATAAAAACAAAAAGCTAAGTACTGAATTATCAATTACTTAGCTTTTGCCTTCGTACCCCTAAGCGTTCTTTTCTCGAACCAATTCTTACATGATTTGGACTTAATTTGGGAACTACGGGAATGGATACCATTATAAAAGCCAACCTTTTATATTGGGATTACCCTACTTCAATCCTCCTTTTTTGTACTGACAAAGACAGAATATTTAATGAAAATAGGCAAGTACAGTAAATAATATATTAGATTCAAGATGAGTTTGTATTTACTTCTTATCTAGTTAATAAATAGAAGATAACACCGTAACTCGGCTCTCAGAACACCCCTTTTTAGTAGGTATGATTGATTAAAACAAACGGTTCTGTGAATGAAATTTTCTGGTCCAGATATCTTTTTCTATGAAATCAACCTACTATTCTTTACATTCTTACTTCATTTTACTATTTATCTGTATAAAATCAACTAATATGGATAATATAGGAAAGAGAATGTATCGCAATCTTGGAGACGATACTAAGGCAAAAATCAGTCAATCATTAAGAGGCAGATGTAAGTCAGCTTCGCATATCCAAGCAATATCACAAGGTATGAGTAATTACTGGAAGACTATACCAGTCAAACCTAATGATAATCCAAGTGATAAGACAGAAAAAGAGGGGCAGTAACCCCCTCTCTTTCCATAATCCTTTGATATGCTATATTATCAAAGGGGGAAATTGTAGCCTACAGAGTACATTTCCCACAAGAATAAAAGAATAACTTTAATTTTTTTAATGAAATCGCAATATGAAACGAAACGATTAATCACTTTTGATAAAATTAAAATTAAATCCAACTATAAATATCTTCTCAACACTAAAGTGAAGTTTAATGAAATGTTTCATTCACGTAGTGGGGAGAAAATAGGTATATTTTATAGCTCAAAAGATGATATAAATATACCTTATAACCTTTATATAGCTGTCAGTTATATAAAACAAACCTTAACTCTTGAATTTTCCAGTAAGATTTTGAAAGAAAAATATCCAGACTTAATTTCAAGAGATACTATCAAAGAATGTCTAACCAATATAAACCAACTAAATATTTGTGATATTGACGTAAATAGTATCTTATCAAATGGGGCAATTACATCAGTAGATGTAACTTATGATGCAAACCTTATTCTAAGTGATAATCTTCTGAACGTTCTTAATTCGCAAGTAAACAACTATAGACGCTTCAAGTGGGCACATTACGATAAAGAGGGCATCACTTTTACTAAAGATGTGAAATCCAAAGACTGTACGGAAACAATCACCTTATATAATAAGGAAAAAGAAATATATACCAGCCACAATAAAGACTTTTTAAATAGCCTATCACAACCACAATCAGTAATAGACTATTTCAAAGGGAAAACCAGATTTGAAATAACATTAAACACACCTAAAAAGATAATGAACTATTTGAATTTGACCGATACCAAAATATTCAGTGTACTAAATTCCGATACAAACCCTATTCTTACTCAATTTGACAAGGTCTTCAGTAATTCTACAGCTAATATGCCAAACACAACTTTTGATGATTACGAAAATTGGGCAATGAAAATCATTCTCGAAAGGTACAATGGTGACTTAAAACTACTGGAGCAAGATGTTAGGAGCAAATTCAACTCACGTAGTGGCGCAAGTAAACGAATGAAAAAGTTTGAAACGGTTTATCATGCAATGACATCAGCCTCAACCAGCGAAAACCCAATTGAAAAGATACGTAATCTGCTACTTTGATGAGGCTTGTGTATCACAACAAAAAGTGTATCAAAATAATCTATATAAGACCCTTTGATACACTTCTTTTTTGTGTCACTCTAATCTAAAAGATTATTGTGATTAATTTTTGTGATAAAGAACTCTACCTTTTATCGTATATTCACTACCATTTTTTGTGAACTTAAAATCATCATAACGAAGCGTTATAGTTTCAGAGGTCACATTATCCACAACGACTTTTCCACCTACTGTAGTATAAGTATAGCTAGAGCCTAAATCTGTATTTTTCACAAATTCTTTAACTTTAGCATTAAGTTCCATTCCGTTGGTTAGCTTATCTACACTAGCAGCATCATTACTTGCAATCGTAAAATAACTTATATCCATAAGACTTTCTGGATTACTAAAGCCAGCCTCAAAACTAATAGACTGACTATAAGAGTTGTAAGACACAGATGCAGACTCATCATTAAGGTACTCTTTACCATTGATAATAATGGTATTTTCAACTTTTCCATTGTCATTGTCATCATCACTGGAACAAGACATAAACACACTAGTAGTTAAAAGAACTACAAACAAAATAAATACATTCTTTTTCATCTTATAAGAGTTTATTAATTAAGAATTTGTTAGTTATCATATATGATAACCAGTCTACAAAGATAAGCCCTTTTCTTTGTTATCACAAATGATAACTACAGAAAAATGAATGAGCAGCAACTTTTTATTAAAATAGGAGACAAAATAAAGGAAATAAGGCTTGAAAAAGGAATAAGTCAACAAGACTTGGCAGCTAAATGCAACTTTGAAAAAGCTAATATGTCGCGAATTGAAGCTGGACGCACCAATCTGACGATAAAAAACGCATATAAAATTAGTCTTGCTTTAGGAGTTAGGCTAAAAGACCTATTAGATGTAGAATAATTACTTTACTTTTTAGGCATCGTTATCAAAAAACCTTTTCTTATAGTGCATAGAGAGTTCTGATACGGCTTTTCTTCTTTCAATCCATAATTTCTTAATGTCCCCAATGCGATACCCAAGTCTTTAGGACTGAATTTCGTATAAATTGCAGAGAGTGAGCCAAAATAGTAATGTTGTCCGTTGTATTCAACGTGAACAACTGTTCTTTCTTGTTTATTATCCATATTGTGTATATTTTACTCCACAAAGGAATGATAAATATTTAATATTTACCATATTTCTAGCCTTATTTAACGCTATAAATGATTTATATTAAATATACATCACTATCTTTGCATCATAAACAAGTAACACCATGAAAAAAGTAGTAATCTTTGCACGAGTATCAAGTACCAACGGAACACAAGACTATGAACGTCAAATAAATGATTTGCAGACATTAGCCTCAGCAAACAATTGGACGGTTGAGGCTGTATTTGCAGAAAAAGTATCTGGAGCAAAAAAGAACACAGAACGCACAGAGTTAATGAATATGATAAACTATATCAACTCACATAATATAAATAAAGTATTAGTAACCGAACTATCCAGACTTGGACGTGATACCCTACAAGTACTACAAGCCATAGAAATATTAAATCAAAATAAGGTTTCAGTATTTATCCAAAATTATAACATTGAAACTCTGACATCAGAGGGTGAAATTAACCCTATGAGTCAGTTCCTTATTACAATACTCGCAGAGGTAGCACGTATGGAACGCAAAACAATTCGTGAACGTGTGGCAAGTGGTTACCAGAACTTTCGCAGTAATGGTGGCAAAGTAGGACGAAAAGCAGGATATAGTAAAAGCGATGAAACTATGAAAGAAGAATACGCAGAAGAATTAAGACTACTGAAAAGAGGATATTCACTCCGAAATACCTCAAAACTGACGGGAACAAGTATTAACACCTTGCGAAAATTAACCAAATTAACATAATTTATGCATCAAAAGTGGTAATTGTATCTATAGGTCGTATATTTGCAATGTTGGTACATCAATTCACTTAAAAAAAATATCTTTTACTTTAAATAATGATATATGGGGCAAGAAGCACATTCATGCCTAGGCACTTCCTTGTCTTGTGGATTGATTGAATGTGTAAGAATAAGTTGCCGATGTGCAACACAATAATGTGATATAATTCAATGATTACATTAGAAAAATGCAAAGAAATACTCAATAAGGGAAAAAGAAAGTACGATAATGAAGAAATAAAATTGATAAGAAAGTACTTATGTCTTATGGCAGAGTTACAAATAGAAAATGAAAAGAATGTTGAACTAATAAATTGATAAAATAATGAATGTCATACTATATTGCAGAGTCAGTTCGGACGAACAGTCAGAAAACACAAGTCTAGATTTCCAAGAGAAAGTACTAAGAGCATATTGTAGCAGTAAACAATATGAAGTAATTATGTGCAAGCATGAAGACTTCTCCGCAAAACACCATGATTTACGTCGTCCAGAAATGAAAAGTATTTTCAATTACTGCCGAAAACATAAAAATGAAATAGATTTAATACTCTTCCTCCGTTGGGATAGATTCTCGAGAAGTGCAGAATTTGCATTTGCATATAAAAGAAAATTCATGGACGAAATGGGAATAAGATTGATTTCTGTTGAAAACCCGATTGACTTTGAAAGTCCAGACTGGGCAACTTTATTGGGTGTTTACTGTGGTAGCGCACAATCCGAAAATAATAAAATAAGCAAGCGCACTAAAGACGGAATACGAGAAACATTAATTAAAGGTAGATGCGCTAACAAAGCCCCTAGAGGCTATAAAAATGTGAGAACAGACAAACATTCTACCCATATAGAAATAGATGATAAAAAGGCAGCTATTATACAGAATATCTTTAATGAAGTTGCAAAAGGTATAGAAGCCCCATGTTATATACGTAGAAAATTCCAAAGGCAAGGATTTAATATACCAGAAACCTCTTTTTTCGAAATGCTACGCAACAAATTTTATATCGGTAAAATTCGTGTGCCAGCATACAAAGGAGAACCCGAATATTATGTAAACGGTGAACATGAAGCAATTATAGATGAAGAAACATTCTATAAAGTTCAAGAAATATTAGACGGCAAAAGAAAGAAAACACCTAAACTATCCAAAGCCATAAATCCTGACTTATTTTTGCGGAAATTTTTAATCTGCCCCGTATGTGGTTGTGCCTTAACTGGTGCTACAAGTTCGGGCAATGGCGGCAAATACACCTATTACTTTTGTTGTAATAATCAAAAACATATAAGAATGAGAGCAGAGAACGTAAACGAAGAGTTCGCTCGATACACAGCCCAATTGAAGCCCAATAAAACGGTATTGGACTTGTATAACGAAATTCTAAAGGATTTGCAAAGTGAACACAAAGGAGAAAGTAAAAAAGAAGTAGCAGCACTACAAAATGAACTTTCTACTATCCAAAAACGCATTAACAACATTGAAGATAAATATCTGGACGGGGATTTAACCAAAGAACAATATAACAGAATGTTGGAGAGATACACAAAAGAAGCCTCATCCATACAACAACAGATTGAAATGCGTGAGAACCCTAACCGTGGTAATATCGAACCAAAACTAAACTACTCTATCAATCTGATAAACAATATAGATAGCTATATAAGAAATGCGTCTGTAGGGGTGAAAATTAAGCTGATAAGTTCGATGTTTCCCGAAAAAATCGAATTTGACGGAAAAACATATCGAACCAATTCTTACAATAAAGTTCTTGATTTAATCTATCAGCAAACCAACGAGTTACGAGAAGTAGAAAAGAAAAACGGAGAGAGTTTTTCAACTTTCTCCGATTCAGTACCCAGACCCGGTACAAACCATAGAAATCATAGGAAAACAAAAGAATTTATTCACCTTATTATCAATAACTTGCATACTTCTTATTTTCTCCATTTTTGCCATATTTTGCCCATTTTCTGTTATTCAGTACACTTTTAGTACACTTTGAAATATCATTTTCTTTTGTACCTTTGCAATATCAGAAAACAAAAGAAAATCAACTATTTAGCGTAATCACCCGGTTATGGTACCTAAATCGGGATAAAACCTCTAAACAATGGCAAAGTTAGAAAATAAAACGAAAGAAAACCCCAAGTTAGAGCAAAATAAGCTCTCGGATGGTAGAATTAGCCTTTACTTAGAGTATTATTTAGGTAGAGAGGAAAAGCCCGTATTAGATGAAAACGGCAATCAAGTGTACTATGATAGTGGAAAGATGCAAGGCAAGCCCAAGTTTGCAGTAAAGCACAACAGGCGAAAAGAAAACCTTAGTCTGTATCTGATAGATAAGCCCCGTACCCCTGCGGAACGTCAGCAGAACAAAGAAACGTTGGAACTTGCTACAAAGATACGTGCAGAGCGTGAGCAGGAATTTAAAGAAAGTATGTTGGGCTATCGGTTAAAAAAAGATAGAACGGTCAATTTCTTAGACTATTTCCAAGCCTATATCAACAGTTATACCAAGAAAGATATTCGCATGGTACAAATTGCGCTTAGCCGTTTTAAGGACTTCTTAAAAGAGCAATACCCCATGAATGAGTTTAGTATCAAACCGGAACTTATTACCAAAGAAATGATGGAGCAGTTTGTAGCCTATTTGCAATCCCGAAGTGTGGGTGAGGGAGCTAAAAGCATTTACCAGCGTTTTAAGAAAGTTATTCGATATGCGATTGACCACGATGTAATGTTGAAAGACCCATGCAAAAGTGTTACCTGCAAAGTGGATAGCCAAATGCTTCGGAAAGATGTTCTTTCTCCCGAAGAAATACAAAAGCTGGCGGCTTGCCATTATGACAACGAGAACCCGAATGTCAGACGGGCTTTTATCTTCTGCCTATACTGCGGTCTGCGCTTCTGTGATGTAAAAGACCTGACCTATAAGAATGTGGATTATGGTAATCGGTTATTGAAGTTTGAGCAAAGCAAAACAAAGGGACATTCAGCCAGTAGCGGTGTGGTTATTCCTCTGAATGACGGTCTATTGTCTATCATTGGCGAAGCCCCGGCAGACAAAAACTGTTTGATATTCGATTTGCCTACTTACGAAAGCTGCTGTAAATCAGTAAAGCGTTGGGTAAAGAGAGCCGGGATAGACAAACATATAAGCTGGCATTGTGCCCGGCACTCGTTTGCCGTGAACATTCTGAACAATGGGGCAAATATAAAAACCGTAGCCAGCCTTTTAGGACATAGCGGATTGAAGCATACGGAGAAGTACACCCGTGCGGTGGATAAATTGAAAGAGGAAGCAATAAACAGCTTACCCGAACTAAAGTTTTAACCATAAAAGACTTATCTTTGTAACTATGAACTTTGAAGCATTAGTAAAACATATCAGCACGATACAGAACACGTTGCAGGCACAAGCCGCACATGCTGTAAACCTTGCCCTTACTTCCCGTAACTGGCTTATGGGTTGCTATATCGTAGAATTTGAGCAGAACGGAGAAGACCGTGCCGCCTACGGTGAACAACTGTTGAAGAAGCTGGAACAACGACTGAAAACAAAAGGGCTGAATGAACGTAGATTCCGTGAATTTAGGCGGTTGTATCTTGTTTATCCACAACTAAAAAAACCTGTTACACAATACATTGCATCACAAATTCAAATTCGGCAGTCATTGACCGCCGAATTCACTGAACCAATTCGGCGGTTGATGACCGCCGAATCTGAAAGTGGAGTTTGGAAACTATCAACAGAATACCCACAAACCGAAACATGGATGATTCCAGCTGATAGATTATTCAATAAATTATCTTCCACCCATTTAAACACTATATCGGGAATTGAGAACCCGGTAAAACGTGCTTTCTATGAAATGGAAACTATTCGTGGCTGCTGGTCTGTAAAGGAGTTGGAGCGACAAATCGCATCTTTATATTACGAACGTAGCGGACTATCCAAAAACAAAGAAGCCCTCTCCGCTTTAGTCCAGCAACAAGCAACCTTATTACAACCTAAAGATGTTATCAATACTCCTGTTACTTTGGAGTTCTTAGGGTTGAATGAACGTGCATTGGTGACAGAAACTGATTTGGAACAAGCCATTCTTGACAACCTGCAACACTTCCTGTTAGAAATGGGACATGGCTTCTGCTTTGAAGCCCGGCAAAAACGCATCTTGATTGATGAAGATTATTTCTTTGCCGACCTTGTGTTCTATCACCGTATTTTGAAATGTCATGTTATTGTAGAATTGAAGATAGACAAGTTCCACCATGAGTATGCTTCGCAACTAAATATGTATCTGAACTATTTCAAAGCGGAAGTGATGCAGCCGGATGATAATCCACCTATCGGTATTCTGCTTTGCACTGAAAAGGGAGATACATTAGTAAAGTATGCCACAGCCGGATTAGACCCAAATATCTTTGTACAGAAGTATAGGATAGAGCTTCCAACAGAAGAAGAAATAAAAGAGTTCATTTCCTCCTCAAACTATGAGAGTTACAAACTTTAAAATTGGCGAAAAGGAAAAAGGTTGTTTCTTCTTTCGCCAGCATATACTTTCAGTCAATAGAAATAAGTTTAGTTCGTTTTGGACATATATACAAAAGCACAAACTAAACTCACAATAAAGTGGATTAAAAAAAAAGAGAAGATGTTTTGACAAAGTCAGGAATCTATTTTTGCTTTTTGAGAGAACAACTCACGAAGTTATTCTATATTTCAATTGTAATTAGTTTATAGTATGGAAGATTTTAACTCACAATATGCCAACCATTCGAAATTAGAACAGCTAAAGCAGTTCATTTTGGAACATGGTACTTATATCGAACTCAAAAAGGGCGAACGATTCACTATTCAAGGCAAAGTGAATCATCGGGGAGCTTATATTGAACACGGCTTATTGAGATATACTCGTGTGGATGAAAAAGGAAACATACACATAGTAGGATATACTTTCTCCGGAGAATTTGCAGGAAGTTTATGCACTCTTATAGAACCCAATCAACCGTCATTAGTAACAATTGAAGCCGTTTGCGATACAAAGATTTGTTATATGTCCTATTCAAAAGTGGAGGAATTCTTTGCTGCAAATGTAGAAACCATGCAACTAAAATGTACGCTTGTTGAACAATCATACTTATTAATGTATCATAGATTAATGGATATGTACTGCAAGACCACAGCAGAGCTGTATCTTGACTTATTGAATAGATGCCCCAATATTCAAGAGTACATTACGTTAAAGGAGATTGCTTCTTTCTTGCAAGTCACACCGGAAACAATCAGTCGCATACGCCGTGGACTGAATAAATAGCTTACGATAATGAATGATTTTAATACATATCTCAACAATTTGGACTATTCCCATGTAAAAGATTTATTTGCGAGAAAAGGGATATTGCGTACTTACCATAAGAAAGATTTCTTTATCCGGCAAAATGAGGTGGAACGTTTTGCTGGATGGGTAAAACATGGCACATTTCAATATACGCATATTGACGAAGAAGGAGAAGAGCACATTGTGGGATATGCTTTTACCGATGAATTTGTATGTGACTATTCTTCTTTTATGAAAAGTTGTCTGTCAGCAGTGAGCATTCAAGCGTTAACAGACTGTTCTGTTTATGAAATATCACGCCATGATATTATAGAATGTTGGGAAACGAATATGGAAACTCAACGATTAGGAAGATATGTAGCTGAAAATCTATATGAAATGGTGTATGAACGATTGCTCGATTCGTATTGTACACCTGAAATACGATATCAAAGACTAATGAAACGTTGTCCTGACCTTAAAGATACTATACCCTTGAAAAGTATAGCTTCTTTCTTAGGGGTTACTCCTGAAACAGTTAGTCGCATACGCCGCAAACTGGAGAAATAGCCAATCTTTTAACATCCATTATACCGGGGTCTTGACAATTGTCAAGACCTTTTTTCTTTATTCTTCCGTATTTTGCATTCATGATTTAATAACATTGATATGATACGTAAATTAACGCAAGAAGAATATAATAATGCGGCTGATTTGTCCTATCAAGTATATATGGAATGTGGCAGGAATGATTTCACCCAAGAAGGTATTGAAACCTTTAAAAGTTTCGTGTATGACACATCGTTGATGAATACACTTGACATATATGGTGCTTTTGACAATCATTTATTGATAGGAATAATCGGTGTACATCAAGAAAGGCAACATATATCCCTCTTCTTTGTCTTGCCACACTATCATCAGCAAGGAATAGGGAAATCGCTATTTGATTATATGATGAGCAATTGTAATTTCACTTATATAACAGTTAATTCTTCAACCTATGCAGAAACTTTTTATACATCTTTAGGCTTCAAAAAAGTGGGTGAAAAAGAGATTAATAAAGGTATTGTTATACTTCAAGCGGTAACAAAAACATCATTTTCGTTTTTGAAAGTTTGAAAAT
>BLLV01000003.1 GCA_011959205.1 Bacteroidaceae bacterium | reverse complement strand
ATTCATCAAAGACAGGCAACTTACATTGTTTTAAGTTATATCGAACTGACGTTATAGTAAATGTATTTACAACTAATTATTTCTCAATATTTTATAAGCAATAAGTCAGGAATATGGTCGTTGTCTTTAATTGTACATTCTAAAGGATGAGGATTTAACATTTTTATTATTTCTTAGCTTATTTGACTTATTATCACCTGTTCGTACAGTCAGAGTACTTCTTCCGAAAGTTGTTCGGGCTCTTCGTCCGTCACCTTATGTTGGTTGACGCCGGGAAAGTAGTGACGCGTGTAAATCATCTGTTGCCGGATGTTGCTGGTCGTCACGTACCGCCCAACATTCTATTAATTTATGAGCGTGCTCTGGCGGGTGATAATAAGTCGGTGAGTTGTCCCATCAAGCCGAAGAGGAACCGGAAATTATTATTTACCAGTTCGTGGTCACCTTCGATGAAGCAGTCCTTGACAAGCGTTCTCATAGCCGATACCTCGTCTTTCTTGGATACGGGCATGAACTTGGAGAACTGCGAAAAAGTTGGTTCTGCCATGAGGGCTACATACATCTCCTTTTTACCGCAAAAGGTTTTCCGAACTCCACCATCAAATAAACCTTGCGCAACTTCTTTTCTTCCATAAACGTATTTTTTATTTTCCGATAGATATAGGACGGAAAAAAGAAAGAATGTGGAAAAACGGAAAGGAAAGTGC
Organism: Bacteroidaceae bacterium; assembly: GCA_011959205.1. Taxonomy (GTDB): domain Bacteria; phylum Bacteroidota; class Bacteroidia; order Bacteroidales; family Bacteroidaceae; genus Phocaeicola. Next base: position 13,689 of record BLLV01000003.1, on the reverse strand, counting down.
AGGAACCCCGTGATATTTTCCGCTATGCGTATATGGGAAGGGGGGGGTACGTTATATTTCTTTAACAATCTAATATAGTGAACTTTGCCTTATTTTGCGTCTTTTTATATAAACGCACAGAACAATAACCCTATTTGCATGAATAAATTTACGATAGACATAGATGAAACATTCAAATATTATTATCGCCCGTTATGCTTGTACGTACTGCACTATGTTCACGACACGGATATTGCAGAAGACATCGTACAAGACAGTTTTTCTATCCTATGGGAGAAATTAAGTATCAGTGGAGCCGAGATAGAAAATGTCAAAGCCTACCTTTATACGACTGCCCGCAACCGCAGTCTGGATTATCTGAAGAAAGAAGAGATATATGATCCGAATCTTTCTCCTTCCGATTTTGAAGATACGTTGAGCGATGAGGAAGCGGAGGAACGTTCGGTCAGGGGAGCGCGGATGTGGACTGCCATTGATGCCTTGCCCGAACGCTGCCGGGAGATATTCCTGCTGAACAAACGCGACGGCATGAAATACAGGGAGATAGCCGCCAAGTTCCAGATTTCCGTAAATACGGTGGATAACCACATCAGCAAGGCACTCCGACTGATACGGGAAGGGACACAGAAAGTTTACGCATTCTTATTTAACTAATATTCACAAATTCCGCATAGTGAATTTGTCTGTAATCCCAGTCATTAATACGAAAACCAAAATAAAAGAGTATGAGAACCACGGATGAAAAATGCCTTCATTTTGTCTTGCGCCACTATCAGAAGAACAAGCTGGATACGCAAAAAGCATTGAAGGCTTTCAAAGAGAAATATCAGATAACGGAACAGAGACGGAAATCCTTCCGTCTTTGGTGGATGCTTCCAGGTATGGTGGCAGCCATTCTGGCCGTAGTTTTTATTTATCCCCGTTTCCGAGAAAACGGAGTATGGAAGGAGGTAACGGCATACTCGCACCCCGTGGATTATGTGCTTCCGGATAGTTCTTCCATAACCCTGTTTCCGCATTCCTCCGTCCGTTTCCATGAGAAAGATTACCGAAGTTCCATTCGTAGGGTGCATATGGAAGGAAAGGTCTCATTTTCTGTCAAACATAATAATGACCGTCCGTTTACGGTGGAAGGAAAACTTTCCAAAGTTAGAGTATTGGGTACTGTCTTTACCGTTGATGAGAGCCGTGCAGGCACAGCTATTGTGCAAGTCGCGTCGGGAAAGGTGCAATTGTCGGCTATCGGGCAACCGGACGCTGTGATTCTGACCGGAGGCATGGTAGCGGAAGTGACGGAAGAACGAAAAGATATACAGATAATCAAAGAAGGAAAAACGGGTAGTTTCATTTTTGACAATGCTCCTCTTCCTAAAGTGCTTGAAGAATTGTCAAGGTTCTACAAAGTGAAATTGGTTGCCAATAAGACAGACAGGCGGCTGACTGCCAGCTTTAAGGACAAAAATCTGGATGAGATTATTGAGATTATAGAAAAAGTGTTGAATGTAAAAATTGAAAAGAAGAAACAATGAGAATTGTACTGACCCTGTTGCTGTTCTATGTATGTATGAGTATCAAAGCTCAACAACAGGATATGACGGAAATGAAAAAAGCTATCGACCTGATGCAGGGGATGTATGGTGTAACTTTTGTGTATGACTCATCGCTGGTGACTGCCAAACCTCAAGCCTTGCCTCTGACCGGAAATTCTTTGCAGGAAAACTTGAAAAGGATTTTTGACGGTACCAGTATAAAATGGGAAATCCGCAACGAATATGTCTTGTTGTTTCGTCCCGACCACTATACCTTTTCCGGATATGTGTGTGAAAACAGCGGTGAAACGCTCATCAATGTGACAGTCCTTGATCTGAATACGCTGAAAGGCACGCTGAGTAATGAGCATGGTTTTTTCAGCATTACGCTGCCGGAAGGAAAACACAAATTTCGTTTTTCTTATATAGGTTATCAAGATGTGGTGAAGGAGGTGGATTTGAGTTCCAATTATAAGGGTGTTATCTATTTGAAAGAAAGCAGTACCTCGCTGAAAGAGGTGGTAGTGGTTGCAGACATGAACGCTCCCTTACGCACGACACAGACCGGCAAAGTGTCTTTGACTACAGAACAGTTGAATACGGAGTTTTCGCTACTTAGTTCACCGGACTTGGTCAAGACTCTACAGAGCCTTCCCGGTGTGGCCTCCGGAATGGAGCTACTTTCCGGTATGTATGTACATGGGGGTAAGAATGATGAGAACCTTTTTCTGCTGGATGGAACACCGCTTTACCAGGTCAATCATTTGGGCGGGCTGTTTTCCGCTTTCAATACGGACATTATCAAAAACGTGGATTTCTATAAAAGCGGTTTCCCGGCACGTTACGGCGGCAGACTTTCTTCTGTAGTGGATGTACGCACGAAAGAAGGGAATACGAAGGAGTTTCACGGAACTTTCTCTTTGGGGTTGCTCGATGGCAGAATACAGTTTGAAGGCCCCATCATAAAAGACAAAACTTCGTTCAATATAGCCATGCGAAGAAGCTGGGCGGATTTGATTACATCCCCGGTATTCTTCCTGCTCAACCGCTCTAATCCCGATGACAAAAAGAAGGTACGCTATGCCTTTCACGACATCAATGGGAAAATTACCCACCGTTTTTCGAGCAATAATAAACTGTCGCTTAGCGTGTTTTCAGGGAATGACCTGCTGAAGGCAAAAGCACGGCAGGTATTCGATGATGGGGAGCATTACGACTCCGATTTCAAGGCCAAATGGGGCAACTTGACTACGGCTCTGACGTGGAATAGTCAAATCACCCCGAAATTGTCCGGAAGTTTCACCGGTGTCTATTCACACAATATCTCCAAGTATGATTATGTGGAAGGTAGCCGTTTTTTTTTCGACAGGGAACAAACTTCCATGACGGAGATGGAGCGCTCCAACCATTCCACCATTGACGACATGGGATACCGCATGGAATTCGACTATCGTCCTGGCATCAATCATCATATACGTTTTGGCAGCAATTATCTGCATCACATATATCATCCGCAAAGCACTGTTTCCAGAAACCAGACGGACAGGGATACCTTATCGTCAGCAAGCGCAAGTAGCTATAAGGGAAACGAGGTCGCGTTTTATGCGGAAGATGAAATGCGGCTGTCGGCTAAGGCGAGATTAAATACGGGACTGCATTACACCCTTTACCAGACAGATGAAAAGGTGTATCATTCTTTGGAACCAAGGTTGGCCATTAGTTACCAATGCTCGGAAAGAGCCACGGTGAAAGTGTCTTATACGGAAATGAGCCAGTTTGCACACCAATTGTCAAACACTTATCTGAATTTGCCAACAGACAGTTGGGTACCTTCCACACGCAGAGTCCGTCCCATGCGCTCAAGGCAAGTGGCAGCCGGAATCTATACGGAATTACCCAGGCATATCCGTTTGAATGTGGAAGGGTATTACCGTACTACAAGCCAATTGCTGGAATACGATGGGGGGAACAGTCTGATGCTTCCCGCTGAGAACTGGGATAATTTGGTCAAAACCGGCAAAGGGAAGTCTTACGGTGTGGAATGGTCGCTGGCATACAAAGATCGTTACAATGTGATTGAAGCTGGATATACGCTTTCATGGAGCTTGCAAAAGTTTACTGATTTTTATCCCGGCTGGTATGCAGCCAAGTTCGACAATCGGCATAAACTGAACATCGCTTTCCGGCATAAGTTCAATGACCGCATAGATGCCTACGCTGCATGGGTTTACCGCAGCGGTGACCGTGCCACCATCCCTACACAGTATGTAAACGGACCGTCTTTCCCGGGTGTGCCGGATTCAGGCGAACCAGAACTGGTTTATGAGAAGCCGAACAACATCACGCTCCCGGCATATCATCGGCTCGATTTGGGTGTCAATTTCCGGCGTACTACCAAAAGGGGATTCGAGCGTATCTGGAACGTCAGCATCTATAACGCCTATTGCCGTATGAATGCGTTTTATACCCGGATAGAGCGTCTGCCCGACGGCGGTTTCAGGGGTAAGGGATTTGGCATTTTCCCGATTATACCCTCGTTTAGTTATACCCTCAAATTTTAAGTGCATGAAACATTTATATCATATATTACTGCCCGTGTATATCGGCTTACTTTCGTCCTGTACCTATCATTTTGAACTGGACGATGTGGGCGCTTCCCCCAAACTGGTGCTATACAGCTATCCGGGAAGCGGCGACACAACGGTAGTCCACCTTTCACGCAGCCTTCCCGTCAGTCAGAAAGGCGAGCTCGTCCGGGGACTGAAGGGAGCGGACGTCCACCTGTCCGTAAACGGTGAAGCGGTACCCCTTGCATGGACGGACGATTCCATACCGGGAGTCCCCGCCCAAAGCTATTACGCGGTAAAGGCGTATGAAGATGGCGACAAGGTCAACATAACCGCAGCGGCAGAAAGAATGAAAGCGGTTTCATCCGCTACGGTTGTCCCGTCCCGATTCCCTTTGACATCAATCAAATTGGCTCTCAAAGACGGTGAACCGAACCTGCTTCAGTTTCGGATAGGCTTTACAGACAATGCGCTGACAAAAGACTATTATGCGTTGAAGGTGGAGCGTAAACAACTGTTCTGGAACGATGGCAAGTATTCGGAAGAAAGCAGTACCCTCGCGTTGAACTTGGACGACGAACCTCTGCTGAATACATCTTCCGGGTTAGACGATATCCTGATGATTGAAAACGGGTTCTACCGGAATTTGTATTACTGGGACGATACGAAAATTCAAGGGAAAAGCTACACGATTCGTCTGAATACCCATTATGAGACAGACTATGAAGACGATTTTATAACTCCTGACGGAATCGAGCATATCAAACACAAAGTGAAATACAGGATTTATCTGTACAGCCTTTCGGAAGAGTTTTACAGGTATCTGAAATCAGTGAACGAGCAGAAAAAAAATGGACTTGGAAACTCTGAACTGGCTCCTATACGTTCCACTTATACCAACGTTTCGAACGGGATAGGCGTTGTGGGAGGATGCAGGATGTTTCAGACGGAATGGATAGACAATTTATAGAAAACTAAATAATAAAGAAAATGAAAAAGACAATTTTATCTATGCTATTCTTGGTAACAGAAATAGGATGCTTTGCACAAAAATCTGGCGTTATTATCAGTGTGACGGACGGACATTTGGGAAAATATTCGGGGTATTCTTACTACTTGAGTACGGGAACAGCGAATGGAACTATCTATCCCGAAACCCGATGGACACCAGGAATAGGCTTCAATTTTGGTTACCAGTTTGGCTTCAAACTTTCCAATCGCTTCTGGATGGATGCTTCCATATTGGGAAAAGTTGTTCAGGGAAAAGCAGAGTCTTTTGATTTGAATGGAAACGACGTTGTTCCGTGGTCTGATAAAGCATGGATATGGGGACTTGCCTTGAACGGCGCAATCAATTACCGCATCTGTTCCGGACTGTATGCCGGTATTGGCATTGAACCAACCGGTTATTTCAAAACCAATAAATTGAAGGAAAACCTGAAAGGGCAGGTTTTCGACTTTCCGGTTGTTCTCACCTTGGGCTATGAGTTTAATAACGGCATGAAATTATCCGCTTCTTACAAGCATGGTTTCAAGCCATTGTATGACAATGCATTTGCTTCCAACACAAAGAATAATAAAGAGTTCGGCATGTCATTGTATGTGCCCATGTTTAAATAATAATCAATCATTAAGTTTTTCAAGTATGAAACAAACGCTTTTTAGTCTTGCTTTGGCAATGACAGTCTTATCATCATGCAGCTCTGATGATATAATTAACAATCCGATGAACGAGGAAAAACATTCTTTTCCTACATCCAGGAGTTTGCACGAAAACATTCTTTCCTTTTCCAGTGAGGAAGAATACAATGCCTTAATTGATTCCTTGAGTATGTTAACTGATGAGGAGCTTCTGCAATGGGAATCTAGTCAGGAAGGATTCACCTCCATGTATAGAGTACACAGTGAAGCTTTGGAAAAAATATTAAATGCAACATGCAAAGAGGAATATGAATCCGTTAAGGCTGCTTACCAGACCGATTTTATATTTAACGAAAAGGATAGTACCGATTTGTCGATATATATGCCTGTATTGAATGTTAGCAAAGCAATCACATTGAATCCAGAAGGATTCGTATGTATCGCCGGTGAGAGAAAGAATTTGAGGGAGTTTGAAAATTATGATGGATATAAGAAAGAACTTTCTTTACTTTATCCTGTTCCGTTGGGTGTAACAATTGAAAATGGCATAAACAGGGTTCATGTTAAAACGAAGAAAAGAAAGTTCACCGCACAGATTGGTGTACGAGGAAGCCAGCAGGCTATCCGTGTAAATGCGTCTAAGAAAGTTTTATGGGGTTGGGTGGAATATACGACCGCGTACTATTGGAAATACACGCCTAACGGCCCTGTACAATTTGGTAAAGAAGTGAAAAGCGGTCATGACATTATGATTTTGGGCAATCCTTTCCCAAATGGAGCGAAATTGTATATGTGGACTCGCGGTACCGGTGAAGAAAACTGCGGAATAATGACCGTGCAATTGTAATCCTTATTGAACCGGATTATTCACCAATCATTCGGGACGAATCTCTGATATAGCCAAATGTTCGTCCCGAATATTAAAATTATCATTTTATGAGCAGGAAAGTATTTACTTGTTTTATTGTGATTTCCCTTTTTCTTAATAAAGCCGCTTCTTACGGTCAGGAAATTCAAGTGTCGCGTGACACCGTCAAGGTTTCCGTTCAGGAAGGAAATACTTCGCCTCATAACGAAAGAAGCATTACCCCAAAGCCTTTGGATATACGGAAAGCGGTTGATCTTTCTTCCGGCAGTTGCCCGTCCCGGATAACATTTGACATGCAGAACCCTTATAATCCGACATTCCCTACCGACAAATCGCCTTTGCATGAGGGGGAATATTCTACCTCCGGTATCATTAAAAGCTATCCTTCCGGCTATTTTTACGGCATAGGCAGGCAGGAAAACTTCATCGGCTTGGGAACAATGAACTATGCAGGTATCGGATATGTGTATTCTCCCGGTTGCTGGTCATTCAACTTGCAGGCATATACCGTAAAATGGAGTGTCCCCAGACGCGAGAGTCAGCTATTGGGATTGTCCGGGCTGTTGACATATCCCGTCAACGAGAAAATTCGTCTAAACACATTTGCCTCATACTCCTTCATTCTTTCTTCTCCTTTCAGTTCCTCGAATTACGGGGGATTCGTTTCCTATGACATCATTCCCAACTGGGGGATGGATTTCGGCGTCAGAAGCCATACCGATTTTCCGTTGCATAAAACGAAAACGCTTCCGATAGTAGCTCCGTATTTTCAGTATAAAGGCAACAAATTGGGTATTGATATCGGTGGCGGATTATTTAATTTGCTATTCAAATAACCTGCACTGATTTCTATCGTTACTCCTGAAGCGAGGATTATAAGATAAAGGGATTATCTTTTCATCGAAAAACCTCTTTTCTGCTGCTGGTCATAATTCCCTTCCACCACATTGTCAACCTCCCGTCTGGCTTTGATTTGCTCCCGGTTGTCAAATTCACCCTTTTGCCTGGCAGTGAAGTACAGGAAATCCCCTGCCGCCTGATGTGATTGTCTGTCATCCCCGAACAGGTTAAGGGCGTTCTTGATGTCAGATACCTGTTCCGTGTCAAAACGGGACTTGTAATAATCACGGGCAAAACGGATGATACTGTGTACCGCCTTGCGGAAGATGTCGCTTGTTTTTAGCAGCAGGAAACTGAGGCAGCCGATAATATGGCTTTGCCATGCAATCCGGTTCTTGAGTCTCGTAGTTTCCTGTGCATGTTCCGTTTCCTTGCGGTTCAGTTCGGACCGGTGTTTGGCATCCAGTTGCATCAGCTCACGGCTGTGGTCGTTCTGTATGGTCTGGATTTTATCCTGCAACCGTTCGATGGTTTCCTCGTGCGTGGAAATCTCACAGCGCAAATCCTCTATTTCATTTTTCAGGGCTTTCGATTTCCCGGTAGCCCAACCGACAGCGGCGTTCAGAAGCTCGCTTCCTTTTTCCTTGTTCAGTCTGGAGCGTTTCTCGCTGATAGCCCTGTCAAGGTCTTCACTCTGCCGTTCCTTTTCATTTGCCTTTTCGATAAGGGCGTTGGTAATGCTTTCCGTTTCCTGCATCTTTTTGTTCGCCATTTCCAGCTGATGTTCCCGGTATTGCCTCGTGGCATCAAGCCGCTTCATTTCCTCCTTCTGCTTCCCAATGATAAAGTCGTTACGTTCCTGATGTTTCTTGCCTGTAACAGCCTTTGACTGCCCACGCTCCATCAGGAGTATGTCGGATGCCAGATTCTGCATTTCTGTCATATCCTCGTCATTGAGCTTGCGGCTCTTGCCTGTGTCATGGTTCATCCAGTCAAAAACGATATGGGCATGGTAATTCGGCTTGAACCATCTTTCGCCGACTTTGAAACTCTCCCTGTCTTCCGCTTCCGGCTGACCGTTCAGCCAGTGTCCCTCGTCCTTGTGCAGGAAGATCTGGAGAGGAGTGATGCCCCAGCGTCTCTGGCACTCCTCGCCAAACTTGCACACATCTGCTAGTGTCGTGTCCGGTCTGATGAGCAACACGCCCTCACGGATTGGCGAGCATCCAGCCACCTTGGTGATTTTCCCGTTCTTGCCTTTTCGTTCACGTTCCTTCTCCTGCATCGCACGTCCTGTCTTTTCCTTGACCATCCGCTTGATGTAGTCATAGTGCGCCTGCAGGTCGGGATTGCCGAAGCCCGGGTTTATCCACTGCTCGTTACCGGCAGTCAGTTCGGGTACGATGTAGATTTGAGACTTGCCGATATTGCGCATATATTCGGCAGTTCTCCGGTTATGAGCCCCACTTGATGTGACTCTGCAGGGCTTGATATGTATGCTTGATTTTGTTGCCATATTCTTAAATTTTGATTCTGGTTGTCTGACTAAAGTTGTTAGCTGATGTCCGCTCATAACCGCACAGGGTTCTTAGGGGGGGTAACCCATAAGCGGAGATTACAAAGAGAGGGTCACTCTTTGCTCGGGGTTCTCAGGGGAGAAACGCCCTGAGTGGGTTCTTAGGGCAAAGTCCTAAGTGGGACGGGGCAAAGCCCAGCCCCTCGGGAGAGCCCACAACTACGAAAGCGGAGCGTGTAGTTATAGTGGGCTATATCAAGGGCAAGCCCTTGTCTTTCCGCACAGCCTACGGCTTCCGCTCTCCTGCCGTCAGGGAGGGTTTCAATCACTGCTTTCGATTGGACTTGCGCCTACCAGCACAAGGTCGAAATCATCTATCAGCTTTTGCAGGACGGGATTCTTCTCTATCATCCGTTGGAGGATTCTTTCCGCTTCGACCAAATGGTTGGCTGTACACATTAGTCTGCCTTCCTTTATCTGATAAATAATCCAGTCAGCAATGTCGATATGGGCAGCTTTCTGTTCCGGTGTGGCGTTCTTTTCTATGATGTCAGACACAATCACTTTACAAAAGGTCATACTTCCGGCACGCTGTTTCCACTCGGTATATCCGTCCGCATCGGGAAAGAGGAGGACGGTTCGTCCACTCAGCACACGTAGTTTTTCCTCTTTCATCTGGCTCTTGCCGCCTGTCGCCAGCCATACATAGCCGGGAAAGATAGCCGAGCTGATAACGGCACTCTTTTCAGATTCCACCAAGATCACCACCTTGTCGGGATTGTCTCTCAGCAGATGTTCCCCGAAGAGGCATTGGGACAACTGCCACTCCTCCGGCAATACCTGTTGCTTTTTCAGTATGCTGTGTATCCAGTTCACTGCCGATGTCTGTCCTCCCTTGATACGATGTCCGTCTTCGGGATTGTACTGCATCACCTTGCCTGTGCGCACCTTGTCATTGCGGTCTATCTGCCAGAAGATGACAGCCCCGTCATGGGTAGCTCCCAAGCGGTATTCCTCTAACAATCGGTTTAACACCTCTTTTGCCTTGCTGCCATAATAGGCAATGAGGAGCTTGGAGAGGAAACGGAAGAAGTTACTATGAACGCTTTGCGACTTTTCTACATAGTGGATTGGAATATAACATACCGATGTCGGCTGCGATGGCTGCTTAGTTTTTTGTTCCACTCTTTGCCTGTCAAAAGAGAAATCGTTAGCAGCACGACATTCGGGATGGTCGTGGAAATACTGCTTGGGGGTATAGTGATACCCACAGCTGCTTTCATGGTTACACCTGCCGACCGATGGATGCAGGGGCGTGTCCTGTTCATTCACATAATAGGCAAAAGAGTGTCTGTCGCCACAATTCGGGCAGGTATGCCGTGTCGCCATTCCTTTATAACTCTGTAACGAATAGTTGCTCATTGCTTGCCTCCTTTATTTTTTAGTTGATTATTCTGCTGTCCCGTCCTGTCCCACTGTCCTAGTCTATGGGGTATGGGACAGTGGGACACCCTGGGACACTTCGGGGAATGTTGCCTTTTCATGGCTTGTCCTCCTCTTTTTCTTGCTCTGCAAACAGTTCCGCCTGCTTTGCAGCCGTGGTTGTCCCACCTGTCCCGTCTTGTCCCGTTGTCCCACTTCCAGTGGGTTGGGACGGTAGGACACTTGGGACAGCCGCAGTCCTACCCTCCTTGCTGCGTTGGATAATCCGGCTGACGGTGGATTTGCCGCAATTCACCTCGGAGGCTATCTCCCTTACGGACTTGCCCGATTGGGAGAGTTGCAGAATCAGGCAATCCCTTTGGCTTGATTCGTTGTCACCCAATTTCTTCAGATGCTCCTTTTCCGTGGAGTAGCCTCGATGTACGAACTGCAAGAAGGCATCCACCTTCTCAATCTCATAGATGATTACATTGTCCGCATCGTATGAGTATGTGCCATAGCGCACTTTCAACTGCTTCACATAGCGAAGCCCGTTATCCTGCGCACTCTTGCCGATGGCAAACACGCTGTCAAAGAAGTTGTAGAGCCGTTTGCTTCCTGCAAGGTCATTGGACGTGATGGGGCAATCCAAAGAACGTTTGGGGGTATGCGTCAATACAAGGATGGACAGTTCATACCTCTTTTTGAGGTTGTTAAGCTGTATCATCAGCCGTCCTGCGGCATCTCCTTTCTCCATGGCGCAGCACAGATAGGTCAGGTTGTCCACGATGAAAATCTTGCAGCCGGTTTGCAATGCCATCTGCTCGATGCTGCCGATTATCGCCACCTCAAAATCGGATGCCAACAAGGAGTTGCAGTCCAGCGATACCCGGTACAGCCTTTCGGGAAAGGCGTAGAGATTTCCGTGTTCACCCGTGTAGCGGAGTTGGAATTGCTTGTCGGACAGCTCGAAGTCCAGATACAGCACATTATCCGTCCGGGCTATGCGGTCGGCAATCTGCACGGCAAGGATGGACTTGCCCACGTTGGAATCGGCAAAGAGGCAGGACAGTTCCCCCTCGTACCAAAAGCTGTCCCACAGCACACGGGGTGTGGGCAACAGCGATGCTTCGAGTACAGTCCTGTTGGCGGTCTTGATACTCATCACGCCGATACTCTCCGGCATACCGTCCCTTACTTGGGTTGCCCTCGTGAGGTCGCCATGTATCAGGTTGATATAGTTCTTGCCCTCTTTCATGGCATTTACCAGTTACGTGGATTGGGTTTGCGACGGTGGGAAGAGGAAATGGATACGTTCAGTTCCTCATCGGACAACGGTACGGGATTCTTCCGGGAGGATTCCAACCATTTGTCCAGTTCGTCACGGTAAAGGCAATAGCGTTTGCCGGGCTTGGTGGCAGGAATGGTTCCGTCCGACAGCTTCATGTAGAGCGTGCCTTTGGGAATACCCAAATACTCCGCCGCCTCGTCCACCGACATGGGGACATGGGTGTCCACTGCCTTTGCATTATTCACACCGTTCTGCTCGGTAAGCAGACTTCTCAGGCTCATCACTTCGTCCCGAAGTTGGGCCACGACCTCCCGGAGGTCGTTGAATGTAAGATTGATTTTGTCCATATTTGTGCCCATCTCTTTTGTAAGACTTGGCGCAAAGGACTGCGATGATACGGTCGTGAATATCTCCACGGCAGGTCATTGCAAAATAATTCCCGAATAACGATGCCCAACCGTGAATGACGGGCAAGATTATTCGGGAAACGATGTAAGACAGGTGGTTATGTATTGTTGGCTGCTTGCCGTTATTGGGAGTTTTTTATTCTTTCCGCACGTAATCCGCAGGATAATGGAAATCCAAGCTGCCGTTTTCGGGTTCGTCAATGGGAATCGGAGATTTCAATGGGTCAACCTTGAAGTTCTTGATGGTCGCTATATCCGTATCGGCAAATTCCCGTGGAAAAAGATCTTTGATGAAATGGGCACGGTTATCTCCGTTATAATATTTCTTGTACATGAAACGCTCGGATATGTTCCATATGAAATGGCGAAGTGGAATATTGGTGATTTCTTTGGTCAGCCGTCCGTGTATCGGCTTCGGCTTGTAGGTGTTAAGGCTCATCCAGTTGCCCACCTCGTTGCAGATATGGTTCACGGTCGCTTCGTCCGCTATACGTGGCATGATGAAATGGATATATTCCATGACCATGCGGACACGTTCTTCCTCTTCCTGCTTCTGCTTGTCCTCATAACTGGCACGGTTTGCCTCGTGGCGCTTCGGGTCGATTTTCATTGCTATCGGCTTTGTGTTGACTGGGGCTTCTTCGTTTATCAATATAGATGTTGGTGCGGCTGGTTCGAGGGTGTTTTGAGGCTGTTCTTCCTGCACGGTTACGACCTCGGCAGGAGTTTCTTTCTTGCCGAACTTGATTTTATAGATTTCGTAGGTATCGAAGATAACAGTCTGAAAGGAGAAATACAGTAACCATCCAAGCAGGTTACTACATAAGAAGACTATCAGTCTTACAAAATAGTCCTGCTTGAAACCCTCCGCAACGATGAGTGTTATAAAAAAGGAGATTAGGCAGATGGCTACGAAGATGAAGCCTAAAATGATATGTTTGTCTTTGATGGTTGGTTCCATATTCCATGTTTTATCCGGTTATTACTCGTTTTAACCACAAAATTAACAGTCTTCCGCCAATTATCATTCATTACCTGTGGTTAGTGGGTTCTTTTTCAGTGTTTTTCACCAAAAGTCCGAAATCATACTCTATAATCATACTATTAGGGGTTATTAAGAGGCCATTATGGGCAAAAATAGAGGGGACGGTCATTGCGTGTATGCCTTAACCATCCCCCTGAATACCCTGTATATTGAAACCAACTTACGCTTCCTTGCGCTTCAATGTTATCTTGTCCACCACCTGACACATCTGTTGCGCCGCCATCTTGGAATAAATCTGTGTGGTGGTAATGTTCTTGTGTCCTAAATAGGCTTGTATGACAGCCATGTCCGTACCCATTTCCACGTGCAGGCTTCCGAACGAGTGGCGGGTGCAGTGAAAGGTTATCTTCTTGGTTATGCCTGCCGCCGAGAGCCACCGTTTCAACGGGCCTTGCAGCATTTTGTCCTTAAAGCCGTTAAAGATTAACCCCTCGCACCGTTCCCCAAGCAATCCGTATGCTTCATCACTGATAGGATTATGGACTATCTGCTTTGTTTTCTGCATACGGGTGTAGCTAACACTTGAAAAGGGACCCGGAACAACATTTAAAAAGTGCCCCACC
>BLLV01000002.1 GCA_011959205.1 Bacteroidaceae bacterium | reverse complement strand
AGCAGAAGACGGCATACGAGATAGGAGTCCGTCTCGTGGGCTCGGAGATGTGTATAAGCTACAACCGATAAATAAAGCAAATGGAAGAAAAGCAGTTTGCCGGGAAGCATACTCCTCATATACCCAGTAAGAAGCCAACGTTCCTAAAAAGAAAGGTACCAAGATTCCTGCATGGCTGATAACCAATGTTTCGTTTATCTTATTTTTCAATACTCCGAAATCAACCTCCATTCCAATAACAAACATAAACAGTACCAATCCTAACTGACTGATAAGTTCCAGATTGGTCAAAGAATCCGGTTGGAACAAAAAACCGAAAAACTCAGGATAAAGAGATCCCAGTACGGAAGGCCCCAAGACAATTCCTGCCATTATCTCACCTATCACTCCCGGTTGCCCTATATAGCGGAATGCAGACGCAAAGATACGAACTGCAATCAATACAACTATGATTTGAATGAGTAAAATGGAAAAAGGGTGCTCCAGATTATCAAGCAATATAGTTTTAAACATAGTAAAAGCATCATCACCAACTGTTGCCGGCTCTACAGATGACAAATGCAAAAAACGCTCACCACCCATTATAGCGGTATAAATCAACCCTCCGAATATCAATAGCATCATCAGGTAAATAAAGTAGTTCTTACGTACCTTTCTCATATTCGTTATACAGAAATAAAATGAATGAAAATATAACGAATAAAACTGTTAAAGAGTTCATCAACCAAAAACCTTTTTCATACCTTTACGGTACAATTTTCATGAAGATGCCCGAACGTAAAATAATACATATCGATATGGATGCATTCTACGCATCAGTAGAACAACGTGACAACCCCGAATTATACGGAAAACCGCTTGCTGTGGGACATGCTGAAGAACGAGGTGTGGTAGCTGCTGCCAGTTATGAAGCCCGCCGTTACGGAGTACGTTCCGCCATGTCATCGCAAAAAGCCAAAAGACTTTGTCCGGAACTGATTTTTGTTCCGGGCCGGATGGATGTTTACAAGGCTGTATCACAGCAGATACACGATATCTTTCATACCTATACAGATATCATAGAGCCTCTGTCACTAGACGAAGCCTTTCTGGATGTAACCGAAAACAAAGCGGGCAGCTCATTTGCTATAGATATAGCCAAGGAAATAAAGAAACGTATTCGTAAAGAATTGGGGTTGATAGCTTCAGCCGGAATTTCTTATAACAAGTTCCTAGCCAAGATAGCATCTGACTACCGTAAGCCCAACGGACTGTGTACAATACATCCCGACCAGGCATTGGACTTCATCGCCCGTCTTCCCATCGAATCTTTTTGGGGAGTAGGCCCGGTGACAGCCCAAAAAATGCACACATTAGGGATTCATAATGGCGCCCAGTTACAAGCTTGCACTTTAGAAATGCTTACCAGGCAGTTTGGCAAAGCTGGTAGCCTGTATTACGATTTTGCACGAGGCATTGATCGCCGTCCTGTAGAACCCATAAAAATCCGTAAGTCCGTAGGGTGTGAACATACTTTGGAAAAAGACATTTCTCTTCATTCTTCCGCCATCATCGAACTATATCATGTAGTCACCGAATTGCTGGAAAGATTGAAACGCACGAATTTCAGCGGTAACACACTTACTTTAAAAATAAAGTTCCATGACTTTAAGCAAATAACCCGCAGCATCACTCAAAATAGTAAACTGACAAGTATGGATAAAATTCTTCCGTTAGCCAAAAAAATGCTGAAAGAAATTGATTATGAAAGCCACCCCATTCGCCTTATCGGACTATCCGTATCCAACCCAAAAGAAGAAAAAGAGGAGATAAAAAAACAATGGGAACAACTTTCATTGGATTTTAAAGAGTGGGATTAAGATACTGGATAAATGCATCAATATAAGGTTCCATTGTTTCAAACCCTTTCACTCCATTCTTTAATTCTAATCCATAATATATTCCCGCCAACAAACCTGTCAATGCTCCTACCGCATCACTTGACTTACCTGAGTTTATAGCCGAAAATACACACTCCTTATAACTGTTTCCTGCCATAAACCAATTGACCACAGATTCCACTGTATCTACAACAAAGCTTCCGTTACAAAGATTTTGCCTGTTAACCTCCACACCACATCTCTGCTCAGCCTGCTGTAGTGCCTGTTCTTTGTTTTCATATTCCAACAGGCAACGAATAAACTCAATAAAGAACCAGGTATACTTAAAACTATAACGACTATTATGAGTGATCTTGATAAAAGGAAAAATCTCCTCCTTAGGCAAAGGCGAAAAAGCCAAAATACAACACCCCATCAAGCTGCGGTTACCACTATTAGAATCTGAAGAAACTCCTCTGAAATTTTTCATGATTGCTTTTTGGGTCACTTGATCAATATCAAACTCAATGTTTTCTCCAGTATACTTTTTATTGAAATACCAGTCTTTTAAATTCTGCTGATAAAGTTCCAAATTGTAACGACTGTCTAAAGCACATAATAGCATCGAGGTATTCCCCGAACATTTATTCCCTCGAAGATACGATTTGGTCCATATAGGCTTGAATGTTCCTTTTCCTTTTCCTCTGTAAGGCATTCCCAACCAATCTCCTAATATAAATCCCGTTAGTCCTGTTTTAATTCTTTTCATGACATGTGTTTAATTACGTTTTACAAAAATAATAAAAAGAGAAACAAATCTAGTTTGATAAGGACCTGACTTTGAAGAAAAATTACTTTATGGGAGATTATGCCCTCCGGCTTCCTTTTTTTTAAGTGCCAACCTATCAAGTATTAAGATAATATTCCTACCTTTGCAATCCGATACACATTATTATATGAGGTATGATGCAAATAAAAGTAACGGCACCCGCCCAAATACATACAACGATCCAACTCCCCTCTTCCAAGAGTATCAGCAACCGTGTACTGATTATCAACGCATTGGGAAATGGGACATTTCAACCTGAGAATCTATCTGACTGCGATGATACTCAAGTAATGGTTCACGCCTTAAGTGACGGCAAAAATGCCATAGACATTATGGCAGCCGGAACAGCCATGCGCTTTCTCACTGCTTATTTGTCCGTCACTCCGGGAACATGGACCATCACTGGTACACAACGTATGCAGCAACGCCCCATCCAAGTGCTGGTCAATGCCTTGCGTGAGTTGGGAGCGGAAATAGAATATATAACCAATAACGGATATCCTCCCCTGCGTATCACCGGACACGAACTGCAGAAAGACAGCATCAGCCTGCCGGGCAATGTCAGTTCCCAATATATTTCAGCTTTATTGATGATTGCCCCTATATTAAGCAACGGGCTGACCCTTACACTGACAGGAGAAATCATATCCCGCCCTTACATCAACCTTACCCTGCAACTGATGAACGATTTTGGAGCTAAGGCCAAATGGCTCAATGAATATCAACTGAAAGTTGAGCCGAAGCCCTACCAATCCATCCCTTTCTATGTGGAAAGTGACTGGAGCGCAGCTTCTTATTGGTATCAGATAGCCGCTCTTTCCAACCAAGCGGAAATTATTTTACCGGGATTATTCGAAACAAGTTATCAAGGGGATAGCAAAGTGGCTGAGATTTTCCAGTCACTAGGAATCGAAAGTGTTTATGGAAATAAAACGGTAACTTTGAAAAAGACTGATAACATAGTTGGACGATTGGATTATGATTTCATCGACCAACCGGATTTGGCACAAACATTTGTTGTCACTTGCGCGTTAATGAATATTCCCTTCCGCTTCTCTGGTTTGCAAAGTTTGAAGATTAAAGAAACAGATCGTATGGCAGCCTTGATAAAAGAAATGGGAAAGTTAGGATATATACTTCATGAAACAGATGGCCGCATTCTGTCTTGGGAAGGTGAACGGTGTGAAATGACCGCTGATGCCGTCATTGACACTTATGAAGACCACCGCATGGCTATGGCGTTCGCTCCGGTTTGTGTAGTGATGCCCGAAATCCGGATTAACAATCCACAGGTCGTATCGAAGTCCTATCCTTACTATTGGGAAGATTTAAAGAAAGCCGGTTTTATAATAGAGGAGGTATAAAGTTATGCTCATACTTATTGTTGGTTTGATTATTTTGGCAGGTATCGCCATGGCAGTGGGAGTTTTACACAACCGCCAGATACAAAAAAAGATAGAAAGCGGAGAATTGAAAGCTGCTCCTGAAATAGTGGAAGCAGACGCCGAATGTTGCGGACAACATCAAATTTGTGAAAAAGAGAGCTTGCTTGCCGCTGTGAGCAAAAGAATAGAATATTATGACGATGAGGAACTGGATCGCTTTCGCGGCCGTTCCTCAAATGGCTATAGCGAAGAAGAAGTGGAAGAATTTCGGGAAATCATGTACACTTGTAAAGAAGATGAGGTAGCCGGATGGAGCCGTAGCCTGCAATTGCGTGGAGTAGAACTGCCGGATGAATTGAAAGACGAGCTTTTCCTGATTGTAGGTGAACGAAGGTTCAAATAACCTGCGTCAGTAAAGCCTCCATTCGAATAACAACCGCTGAAAAAAGAATATGGATATAGTAGAACTTTTGCATTATACTTTCTTCCGGCATGCTTTGCTGGGAAGTTTGTTTGCCAGCATTGCCTGCGGCATTATCGGCACATACATTGTGACACGTCGTTTGGTGTTCATCAGTGGGGGAATTACCCATGCTTCTTTCGGAGGCATCGGACTAGGATTATATGCAGGCATCTCTCCTTTGTTCTCTGCCGCCATCTTTTCCGTACTCTCTGCTTTTGGGGTAGAATGGTTAAGCAAACGAAAGGACATGCGCGAAGACTCCGCCATCGCTGTGTTTTGGACTTTCGGTATGGCAGTAGGTATCATCTTCAGCTTCCTGGCTCCGGGATTCACCCCCGATTTATCTGCCTTTCTATTCGGCAATATCCTGACTATCACGCCGGCAGATATTTCGTTACTTGCTATTCTTTCCATACTCTTGATCTTATTTTTCACTTTATTTCTGAATCCTATCATTTGCATCGCTTTCGACCGGGAATTCGCCTGTTCCCAACGTATACCGGTAGCTTTATTTGAATATATTCTGATGATGTTCATTGCATTGACCATCGTATCATGTCTCCGCATGGTAGGCATAGTACTTGCCATTTCCCTGCTGACCTTGCCACAAATGACTGCCAACTTGTTTACCCACAGTTTCAAGAAAATTATTTGGTGGTCTATCATTATAGCTTATGCAGGTTGTTTAGGTGGACTGCTCATTTCTTATAAATTACAAGTTCCTTCGGGTGCAGCGATAATCTTTTTTTCAATCCTCATCTATACTTTTTGCAAAATGGGGAAAAGCGTGTACCTTTGCAGACAAAAGAAACTCAATCGAATCAATGGATATGGAAATTAAAATCAACTCTTTAGACTCTATCCACGAAGCTGCCAAACAGTTCATCGCGGCCATGGATGATAATACCGTTTTCGCTTTCTACGGAAAGATGGGAGCCGGTAAAACAACATTTATCAAAGCTGTATGCGAAGAACTGGGGGTGACAGATGTCATCAACTCGCCAACTTTTGCTATTGTCAATGAATACCGTTCGGATGAAACCGGTGAACTTATTTACCATTTTGATTTTTATCGTGTCAAGAAACTGGACGAAGTCTATGATATGGGATATGAGGATTATTTTTATAGCGGTGCTCTCTGCTTCATCGAATGGCCGGAATTGGTAGAAGAACTCTTGCCGGGAAACGCTATAAAAGTTGGGATTGAAGAAGCTGAAGATGGAAGTCGCGTTATCCGCTTTGAATGAATAAAAGAAAATATTTACTGTAGAGACAGGTAATACTGCTTCTACAGTCAAATTCGTCAAATCATGGGAATGCATTATCTGATCCAAGCCATATTCGTATGGGTAGGACTACTGTCCATTCTGGCAGCCTTATTTAATTGGGAGTGGTTCTTTACCGCACGCAACACACAGTTCATAGTTAGTAATGTAGGACGCCGGCGTGCACGGCTTTTCTATGCTATATTAGGACTTTTGATGATAGCTACCGGAATTTATTTCTTTTTGAACGTACAAGGTGCTATATAAACACATTATGAACAGGGCCTGTGAATATTTTCGCTGCCCCGCCATAGTTACGGGAGCCTCTTAAAAAGAAAAAAGCATTGACAATTATCAGATTATCAATGCTTTTTACCAGTCGGGGTGACTGGATTCGAACCAGCGACCACACGCCCCCCAGACGCGTACTCTAACCGGGCTGAGCTACACCCCGAATTGCGAGTGCAAAGGTACGCCTTTTTTTTGTATATGCAAATATTTTCTGTGCTTTTTTACATTGAAAGTGCATTTTTTTAATGCAAAATATGGATAAGACTTAATAAGTCGATTCCCTATATTCGGAGGAATATCTATGGGTATATCTTTAAAAAAAGACTTAAATTAGTGTGGGATAGTAACTTAACTTGGATCTAGTTGTTACCGTTCGGTAATGGATAATCTATAATTCAGCTCTTAGAAGAATCCGATTTTAGACAGGTATGTGGAAGAAATATGAAGTTTGATGTTCCATTATATTGGGCAGATGGAAAGATTCGTACAATCTTTCCATCTGTTTAAAGGGGGGTCAACAACCCATGGATTCACGATAGAAATCCAGCATTTCAAAGATTTCGTATTTACTTGCCGATTGGTTAATCTGTATATTTCCTATTTCGGTTAATAGGGTGAAATTAATGATGCCTGCTGAGTTCTTCTTATCATGTTTCATGAATTCATAGAGGCGTTCATATTGTTTGCAATCAAAAGGCATAACTCCATAATGTTCTTTGATGAACAGGATGGTCTGACGTAACTTGTCTTTGGGAAAACCTGTTTTGATGTGAGAGAAATAAAGTTCACAAACTATTCCCCATGCCACAGCGTAACCATGTAATATAGGGTGATGTGTCTCCAGTGCCAGGCTTTCAAAAGCATGCCCTACGGTATGTCCCAAATTTAAAGCTTTGCGGATGCCTTTTTCAAAAGGATCTTGTTCTACTATATTTTCTTTAATCTGTACTGATTTCCCGACTAAAGTCTGTAAGACCTTATAATCTATGTTATTGAAGTCAAATCTCAACAATTCCGCCCAATGATCATGGGTGCTGATGAGGCCATGTTTCAACATTTCAGCGTATCCGGACAAGAGGTTACGGAGATCCAATGATTTTAGAAAATCGGCGTCAATCAATACGCTTTCGGCAGGAGAGAAGACTCCGATTTCATTCTTTAATCCGTTGAAATTGATTCCGGTCTTGCCTCCTACGGATGCGTCAACCATAGCCAGCAGGGTGGTAGGGATATTGATATATTTGATCCCTCGTTTGAAAGTTGATGCAGCGAATCCTCCTAAATCTGTAACCATTCCTCCACCTAAATTGATGAGTAGTGAATGGCGGCTTGCGTCTTTGTCTCCCAACTCTTTCCATACATTTGCCAATGTTTCCAAATTCTTGTGCACATCTTCGGCTCCTATACAAATAAAATGGGCATTTTTAATACAATCAAATCCTGATAAAACAGGAATGCAAAGTTCACATGTATGTTCATCAACCAAGACAAACAGTTTGTCATGCGGACATTGGGTTATTGCCTTATTGAGATTTTCTTCTAAGTTATGGCAGATGATAACTTCTTGTTTGCTCATATTTTCTATTATTTGCCTGCAAATTTAGGTAAAAAAGCAAAAAGATGGCCGTTCATTGTTTACAAATAATTACTTTTGCACGTTAAAATATAAAATAATGAAAGGAATTTTACCGGTTTATTGTAGGACGATGGGATATGTTGTTCTGTTATTGTCCGTTTTTGCACCGTTGCTCATGTTTATGTTTGGCATGATCAATGATAGTAACCTGTTGTTTGCAAAGGCTTCTATCAAGTTACTTATCTGGTTTTCTCTGTTTATGATCTTCTTGGCAAAAGTGAAGGATGAGAATGAGAAAATTTCCCGAATACGCGTCAAGGCTATTTGCTATGCTATTTATCTGCTGGGTATTTATTATATTGTAATGTTGGTCAGAGGAGTGTACAATGGGAATCTGGAAGAAGCGGATAATTCCATTGCTATAGTTTATATGGCTTTTAATGTTATTTGTCTGGAATTTGGCGTACAAAAAAGCCGGGTTGACCGATTGTTTAAGAAATAAATACATTTTTTCCGTTAAACCTTTTGTGGACAAGAGTGTCCAAAGGGCATTAGGCATTAAAATATTTAAGGAAAAAAAGAAAAAATGAAGAAGTTAGTGTTATTGTTGTTATTGGTATGTACCTGTGCAACTCTTTCTTGGGCGCAAAATGGCAAGCGCATAACCGTGATGGGAACAGTAATTGATGGTGATGATAAAAGCCCGATTGGACAAGCTACTGTACAGCTGCTTTCTCTGCCCGACAGTACTATGGTGGTAGGAAATGTAACCAATAATAACGGTGTATTCTCTATTGCTGCCCGCCCGGGCAAATATGTTCTCAAGATTTCATTTGTTGGTTATCTTACTCAGGAAAAGCCTTTGCAGCTGACTGCCAATAAGCCGAGTGTCAATGTTGGAACAGTTGCTTTGCCTACCGATGCTATCATGTTAGGCGAGGCTGTTATTGTAGCTGAGGCTCCACAGGTAACGGTTTCCGAAGATACTATAGGCTATAATGCTTCTGCTTATCGTACTCCAGAAGGTGCGATGCTGGAGGAACTGGTAAAGAAACTTCCGGGAGCGGAAATAGATGAAGACGGGAATGTAAAGGTGAATGGCAAGGAAATCAAGAAAATCATGGTAGATGGAAAAGAGTTTTTTGGTGGTGATGTGAAGACCGGTTTAAAAAATTTGCCGGTAGATATGGTAGAAAAACTCAAAACATACGATAAGAAATCCGATTTGTCACGTATTACGGGAATCGATGACGGTGAAGAAGAAACAGTACTTGACCTGACTGTAAAGAAAGGTATGAATCAGGGATGGTTTGGAAATGTGGATCTGGGAGCCGGAACGAAAGATCGTTATATGGGAAGAGCTATGATTAACCGGTTTTATGATAAAACTCAATTTTCAATAATCGGCTCGGCTAATAATGTAAACGACCAAGGCTTTTCTGGTGGCGGAGGTGGTCCGCGTTGGAGACGTAACAATGGTTTGAATGCAACTAAAATGTTGGGTGCTAATTTTGCTACCGAAACAGAGAAGCTGGAATTGGGAGGTAGTATGCGTTATAATTATAGAGATGCTGATGAGAGCAGTATTGGGCAGAATGAGAATTTCTTGACAAATGGAAGTTCGTTTCAAAATTCGAATGCACAAAAGCGGAATAAAGCAAAGAGTTTCAATGCCGATTTTCGCTTGGAATGGAAACCGGACAGTATGACAAATATTATTTTCCGTCCGAACTTCTCGTGGGGGGATACCGAAAATCGTAGTATGGATGTATCTGGAACTTTTAATGGTGATCCTTATCAAATAGTGACGAACCCCAATGATTATTTGAATTTTGGGGATAATGAAGGCAATAGTAGTGAGGAATTAGATAAAATCCGGGTCAATTCTTCCAAAAGCTGGTCGTTAGTTGAGGGGAATTCATTGTCAGGAAATGCATCTTTACAGATAAACCGTAAATTGAACAACAAGGGGCGGAATATAACTTTCAGAGGTAGTTTTGGGTTTGGGAATAATGATAATGACCAATACATGAATTCGGAAACCAGATATTATCAAGAAGGACTTTTATTTCGGACAGATTCTATTCGCAGGTATATTACCACTCCTACCGACAACTATAATTATGCAGCACAATTGACTTATAGCGAACCATTGGCGCGTGCTGTGTTTTTGCAATTCAGTTATCAGTTCAAGTATCAATATAATGAGAGTGATAAATCTACTTATAATATGCCTTATGGATGGGTTTACAATAATCCGCTGCCCGTAAATTTTGAAGAAGATAAAGATGAAGAACAAAGTAAATATGCTCAGTATAAATATTTTAACCATGATATGATGGTGTCTTTACGCTTTATTCGTGAAAAGTGGAGTCTGTCTGCCGGTATGTCGTTTCAACCCCAGCATACGGTTCTTTCTTATAAAAAGGGCGATTTTGCTACTGACACAACTCGGAATGTATTTAATTTTGCTCCGAATATGGATTTTCGTTTTCGGTTCTCCAAAGTCAGTCAGTTGCGCCTGACTTATCGGGGACGTAGCAGTCAGCCCAGTATGGAGAATCTGTTGCCTGTCACGGATAATTCTAATCCGTTGAATATTCGTATGGGAAATCCTGGTTTGGATCCTTCCTTTGCTCACAATTTGCGTGTATTCTATAATACTTATAATGCTGAAAAGCAACGAGGTATTATAGCCCATATCAATGGACAATTGACTCAGAATAGTATAAGCAACAGCCGCTCGTATGATGAAATGACCGGTGCTTGGACTGTTATGCCCAAAAACATCAATGGAAATTGGAATGCATTCGGTATGTTTGGTTATAATACGGCATTGAAGAATAAAAAGTATACTATTAATACATTTACAACGCTCCGGTATACCAATAATGTCGGCTATTTGACAGATTCTACCAAGGTGGAAAGAAAAAATACGACAACGGAGTTTAGCGTGAGTGAGCGACTGAACGCTGCTTACCGTAATGACTGGATTGAATTTGGATTAAACGGAAGTTTCTCTTATTCGGTGGAAAGGGATAAATTGCAACGTGTGAATAATCAGGAGCCTTATACTTTCTCTTACGGAGCCAGTACGACCTTAACAGCTCCTTGGGGAATGAGTTTTTCTACCAACATTGCCAATCAGAGCCGTCGGGGATATTCGGATGTGGAATTGAATAATAATGAATTGATCTGGAATGCTCAGATAGCTCAATCGCTGTTGAGGGGAGCAGCTACCGTAAGTTTTGAGATGTATGATATACTGGGAAAACAAAGTAATATCACTCGTTCATTGACATCGAGCGGACGTTCAGTCTATCAATATAATGGGGTGAATAGTTACTGTATGGTACATTTTATTTATCGTCTGAATATTTTCGGAAGCAAAGCCGCCCGTGATAAAATGATGAATAATAGAAGAGGCTTTGGTGGCCCTGGTTTCGGCCCCGGTCCCGGAGGAGACCGTATGCGTCCTTTCTAAATGAAGTTATATCTTAATCTTTTCCCAATCTATATTGTTATAGATTGGGATTTTTTTTATAAGTTTGTTTATAAGTAAACTACTTGGATTTATATGGTAGAGTGGAGTATCTTTAATGAAATCTTTACTGTTGCTTTTAACGTGCTTTATTTGGTGATTATCATCGGCACTATCTTTATAGTGATACTTGATAATCGTAATCCGGTTAAAACAATGGCATGGGTGCTTGTGCTCTTTTTTCTACCCCTTGTGGGACTTGTGTTCTATTTCTTCTTCGGCAGGAGCACGCGTAAGGAGAAACTGATCGGCAAGAAAGGATTCACTCGTCTTATCAAACGTCCCATGGCGGAGTATCAAGCACAAAAGGCGTTTAAGCATCCTGACGAGCAGCACCAGTTGATACGTTTTTTCCGGAAGGTGAATAATGCGTTGCCCTTTGAAGGAAATGCGGTGGAAGTCTTTACGGATGGGTACTCCATGCTGTATTCATTGATGAAAGAGGTCAGTAAGGCAAAGCACCATATCCATTTGCAGTTCTATATTTTTGAGGATGATCCGGTAGGCAGGTTGCTGCGCGATTTGTTGATAGATAAAGCACGTCAGGGGGTGGAAGTGCGTCTGCTGTATGACGATGTGGGCTGCTGGAAAGTTCCCCATGCTTTTTTTGATGAAATGCGGGGGGCGGGTATCGAAGCACGCAGTTTCTTGAAAGTCCGTTTCCCTTTATTTACCAGTAAGGTAAATTATCGTAATCACCGTAAAATAGTCGTAATCGACGGCTGTGTGGCTTATACGGGAGGAATGAACATAGCTTTACGTTACATGAAAGGCTTTCCATGGGGAATATGGCGGGATACTCACATTAAGATAGAGGGAAAGGCGGTATATGGCTTGCAGACTGCTTTTCTGACCGATTGGTATGTGGTAGACCGTACTCTTATAACTTCCTCCCGCTATTTCCCCGAAGTTGGAATCTTTGGAAAGGCTCTGATACAGATTGTTACCTCCGATCCCGTGGGCGCATGGCGGGATATCATGCAGGGGCTGCTGATCGCTATCAGTAGTTCTCGGAAATATTTTTATATACAAACCCCTTACCTGTTGCCTACCGAACCTATTCTGATGGCATTGAAAACGGCAGCCTTGGCAGGTGTGGATGTTCGCATTATGATACCGGCGCGTGCCGATACATGGATTACGCATTTAGGTTCGTTGTCCTATCTGGACGATATCATGCGTGCAGGGGTCAGGATTTACCTTTATCAGAAAGGTTTTTTACATTCCAAGTTGATGGTCAGTGATGATATCCTCTCCACGGTAGGCTCCACCAATATGGATTTCCGCAGCTTTGAGCATAATTTTGAAGTGAATGCATTTATGTATGATCCGGCTTCGGCACTGATGCTGAAAGGCATCTTTCTGCAAGATCAGAAGGACGCCATCCTGCTACAGAGAAAAACATGGATGAAGCGTCCTTGGTATCAAAAAGCGCAAGAATCTATTGTCCGTCTGCTGGCACCATTGCTCTGAAGAACGAGAAATTCACACTGCCATATACACGGCGCTCGATAAAATGGGGATCATCTTCAAAATGATTCTCTTTCCCATGTTCCAGCACCAGCAGTCCGTCTTCCTTTAAAATCCCACTTTCGAAAATACGGGCGGGGATGCTTTCCAGATCCTTCAAAGCGTATGGAGGATCGGCAAAGATGAAATCAAACTGTTCGCTGCATTTGTCTATGAATTTAAAGACGTCCGTGCGGATCGGAAAACATTTGTCGGTCTTTACCTCGCGCATTATCTTTGCGATGAAAGAAAGGTGCTGGGGGTCTTTCTCTACTGAGATAACCCGGTCGCAACCGCGTGAAACCAGTTCTATACTGATACTACCCGTACCGGCAAAAAGGTCTAAGGCTGTAACTCCGTCCTCGAAGTCAAAATAATTGTTACTTAATACATTGAAAAGGTTCTCTTTGGCAAAATCCGTTGTGGGACGTGCTTTGAACGTATGAGGCACGTCGAAACGGCGTCGTTTGTATATACCGCTGATTACTCGCATAATAATAAGGTTTGCATGTCAAAAGGTATCTCTTCTATTTTACTTATCTCGGAGCGGTTGAATTCCGCTTTAGGGTTGATGATGAATACTTGGCGTAAATAGTTGCGTAATTCTTTCATTAATTCTTCTTTATCCTCTAATTTTCCTGTCAAGTGCAGTTCGTCTCTTTCCTGATTATAATTTAATTGTTGCCATATATATAATAGGTAATACACACGGTCTGTGGTTTGTTTGCATGGAAATGAGTTGATCAGTAATAAGTTGCCCTTGTCAAAACAAAAAACTTCCATTTGTTGCTCGCGTATGTGTGTATATAGTTTCCGACTGTTGCCCAACCGACTTTTCCGGGCGAAATATTCAGTCAGTGGGCTGGCGGTGGAAAAGAAACGAGCTGTAGGAAAATGTTCGGTCAGTAATAAATGCGTATGTTTGTCCATAGCGAAAAGTATCACCACATTACTTTTTCCTAAAACATTGCAAAGTACAATCTCGTTATTTCCTTTAGAAAAATTATGATAGAAAATAGTATCTGTTTGTTCGTCTTCGAATAGTTCCAAAGGAATAGGTGTGAAGCGGGGTGAATCATACAGTATGTTGACTTTTTTGTACGGGTGTTTTGAAATTTCTGTTTTAGTCAACATTTTCTTTAGATTAACCGTTACGGAGTGTCCGGCATTGACAGGATACGGAACAAAGCAGAAATCATTATCTGTCAGTGGGTTATAGATAGAAAAAGAAAATCCATCCGCACTGAGGCGGATGGATAATGTATATTGTTCCGATTTTGTAAAATCGATATGTTCAGTCATTCTTATTCCCAGTTACCTGCGTTATTGTTAGGCTGTTCGATATCACCCACTCTTAAACCGCAATATTTACCCAGTTTGGTTTGAAGGTCTTTAAGGTTAGCTAATTCTTGTGCATTCAAACCACCCAAATATGTTTCATAGGGAGTTTGAGCTTGGAATAAATGCAAAGGAGCACCTGATTTTGTCGTATCGTTGCGGATAGCCATTTCAAACTGTGTACCGTTTCCGAAAGGAACATATCTCAGAGAGTCTGCATTGAATCCCGGAGCGTAGATGGTATCTGTTACGGCAACCCATAAAGTATCACGTTTGAAGTTCATCAAACCTTCTTTCTCAACTTCTTTCCAGTTACCTGTTTTTTTGGCTTTGTTGATAATTGCCATAGCTTTCTTTTCAGTCATGCCGGCTTCCAGCTGTGTATCAGACAAAACTCCTTCTTTCTTTACAAACGGAAGTTTTGCGGTTTTGACGAAATCAATCAAGGTGTCGAAACTTGCAGTGTATTGTCCGTTGTGCAGATTACGGTATTCCAACTGCGCCTTACGGATGTCAATCAATCGTGCAACAACTTGTTTCTCTCTAGCTTTTTTAGCATTATCGAAGTTGATCGGTCCCATGATACTGCCATAGCAAACGTATATCAAACCGATAACGCAAGCAGCCAATACAATATTAATAACTGTTTTCATGATAAATATGTGTTTTTTTTAGTTTATATTCGCATCGCAAAAATAAAACAAATAAATCTAATAACGCACAATTCAAGGAACTTTTTATTACGCAATTATGATTAATAGTTATTTAGTGCAGCAAATTAAGGGAAATTTTCTATATAAACCAACTTTAGAGCAAGAAAAAGCTGTTAATTTTTTAGCAGATTTTCTCTTTTCCCGCCAATCGGACTCGGTTTTTCTCTTAAAGGGATATGCCGGAACGGGTAAAACATCTCTTATCGGGGCATTGGTAAAGACCTTGGATCAGTTACAGCAAAAGTGTGTCTTGCTTGCTCCGACAGGCAGGGCGGCCAAAGTTTTTTCGCATTATGCACAGCATCCGGCCTATACGATTCATAAGAAAATTTACCGCCAGCGTAACTTTTCGAATGATCTGGACAACTTTTCTTTGGATGATAACCTGCATCAGCATACTTTGTTTATTGTGGATGAGGCATCGATGATCGCCAATGACGGATTGTCGGGGGCGGTCTTTGGTACAGGCCGTTTGTTGGATGACTTGATTCAATATGTATATAGCGGGACAGGTTGCCGCCTGATGTTGATAGGGGATACGGCGCAGCTTCCTCCGGTAGGAGAGGAGGAGAGTCCGGCTCTTTCGGCCGACAGGTTGCGCGGGTATGGTATGGAAGTATATGAGGCACAGCTCACCGAGGTAGTCCGCCAGATGCATGACTCGGGCATTCTTTGGAATGCGACGGAACTGCGACGTTACATTTCCGAGGAGGATTTTTTTACTTTGCCTTCTGTCCGTGTGGAAGGGTTTCCGGATATCCGGACCGTTTCCGGTAGCGAGTTGATCGAGGTGATTAATGATTGTTACGGCCAGACGGGTATGGATGAAACGATTGTGGTTTGTCGTTCCAATAAGCGGGCGAATATATATAATAGAGGTATAAGGAACACCATTCTGTATCGTGAGGATGAACTGAACAGCGGCGACCTGCTGATGGTGGCGAAGAACAATTATTTTTGGACGGAGGGCTGCAAGGAGATGGATTTCATAGCCAATGGCGACATAGCGGTGGTGCGCAGGGTGTGCCGTACGCGCGAGGCGTACGGCTTTCGTTTTGCCGATGTGGTGCTGGCTT
The DNA here is from genome assembly GCA_011959205.1 of Bacteroidaceae bacterium. Classification (GTDB taxonomy): domain Bacteria; phylum Bacteroidota; class Bacteroidia; order Bacteroidales; family Bacteroidaceae; genus Phocaeicola. The sequence continues at coordinate 31,508 of BLLV01000002.1, read as the reverse complement.
TTCCCGACTATGATGATATGGAACTGGAGGTAAAACTGTTGTTGGATACCTTGCACACTGACACGCCTGCATTGCCCAAGGAATTGAACGACAAACTGTTTTATTCGGTATTGGAGGATTATGCCGATATTGCCGTGAAGCGTGAGCGGATGAAGAAAATGAAGGCTGACCCTCATTACAATGCTCTGCAAGTGAAATATGCGTATGCTGTTACTTGCCACAAAGCACAGGGTGGCCAGTGGAAACGGGTCTTTTTGGATCAGGGATATATGACGGAGGATATGCTGACTCCGGATTATTTCCGTTGGCTGTATACGGCTTTCACTCGTGCTACGGAAATCTTGTATTTGGTGAACTGGCCGAAGGAGCAGATGGAATGAGCGGAAGTGAGATAAAAAATGGTTAAAATACTTGCTTTGTATTTTCTATTTATTTTCCTTTGCATAAAAAAGCACAACACTGTTTAACGCTAATTAAATTAGTCTTATGAATTCTGTGCAAAGGACGCTTGCTGTGTGTCATTTGATGCTATTTCTCTGGTTTAATATGTCGGCCCATGATGGATGTATGGGTCTTGATTCTGTATGTATGCCAAGGCAATCCGGACAACCCCGTCTTTCCTCTTCTGAGATGGGTGGCAATGAGGACCGGAAATCTGTTGTCTTGTTAAAAACCAACATGCTTTATGATGCGGTTGCCGTGCCCAATATCGGGCTGGAGGTATCTTTGGGATCCGGCTGGTCTGTGGGAGCTGACTGGATGTATGCCTGGTGGAGCCGGAATACCTCTCACCGCTTTTGGCGTGTATATGGCGGTGATGTGGAGGTGCGCCGCTGGTTCTCCCCCCGTCGTACATCTCGTTCGCTGATGTGTGGACACCATGTGGGGGTATACGGGCAGATGCTGACCTATGATGTGGAATGGGGCGGCCGCGGCTATATGGGAGACCGCTGGAGCTGGGCGGCAGGCGTGTCCTACGGGTATTCACTGCCTGTGGGGCGTCATTTCAATATCGACTTCACATTGGGAGTGGGCTATCTGCAAGGCGATTATATGAAATATCGTCCTGAGGACGACTGCTATGTGTGGGATTCCACCCACCGTAAGGAATGGTTCGGCCCCACCCGGGCGGAAGTGTCGCTGGTGTGGTACATCGGTGGACGCAGCGTGCGGAAAGGAGGTGATCGATGAAATACCTTATTATAATGGTGGCATGTATGCTGGGGATATGTTCGTGCGATCACAAGGAACTGTGTATGAACCATTCGCACATGGTGGACGTGGATGTGGTGTTCGACTGGAGCCATGCGCCCGATGCCGATCCTGTAGCCATGGTGGTGCAGTTCTTCCGGGTGGAGGATGGCAGGCAATGCTACCGGTGCGAATTCTCTCCGGCCCGTAAGGGAGAGACCGGACGCGGTCTGATAAAGGGAGGAAAGGTGCGTGTTCCCGCAGGCGAGTACAAAATTTTGTTTCACAATAACGACATAGAGAGAATGGACGAGCGCGGAGATACTTATGCCGGCTACGAGATTGTGTCGTTGGAGCAGTCGCTTCTGGAACCGATGGATCGTGGGGCGCTGGGGGCGCCGCCCCGGCCGGGAGATACCGGTGAAGCCCCTGTGCGTGGAACCGTGGGCGATGTGTGGGGCGGACGGTGCGAATACCTGGAGGTGCAGGCGGGCGTGTCCGGACAGTCGGTTACCCTGTCTCCGGCACGTATGGCGGTGGAATGCACGGTGGAGTTGCGCAATGTCAAGAATATGTCCGATGCGGTGGGCGTCAGTGCGGCGTTGACCGGCATGGCGGAAGGACTCCGCCTGGCGGACAATGCGCCTTCGGGAATGTCGGCTACCGTTCCGTTTGCGTTGCGTCGCACGGACGATCACACGCTGGAGGCCCGTTTCCAAGTGTTCGGCCATTGCCCGGTGCAGACGGGGCAACACTTTCTGTCCGTTTATACTTCCGGCAAGACATATTACGATTTTGATGTGACCGATCAGATACATGTGGGTGAAGACGCTTCCTATGCTGGACCCATCCATATTGTGATAGATGCCGAAATTAATCTTCCTTCGGGCGGTGGAGAAGGAATGTCCCCGTCCATCTCGGGTTGGGAGGAGATAACGATAGAGCTTGGAATGAATTAAAGCAAAACAATAAACAAAAAAACAACAGATTATGAGCAAAAAGATTAAATTAGCAGGAATGGTTGCGATGCTCTCCATGACATTTGTCTCTTGTTCAAACGACGAGTTGAAAGAGGCTTATCAGGGCGAGAAGATTACGTTTACTACCAAGGTGGGGGCATCACGTGCTCAGGTGATAAACGGAGTGGCCGATTTGGAAAGTTTTCGTGTGCATGCCGAAACGGATCCGAAAGGTGAAAATCCATTTATAGACCATAAATTGGCAATAAAAGCAAGTGAAGATAATTCAACAGGTATATATAAATTGGAACAGGAAATTATGTGGCCTGACGATGCAGAGGAAATAGAATTCTGGGCCTATGGACCTGAAGGGGTTGGAAAACCTACGCATGATGGTGGTACTTTGCATTTTTCACACTTTTCTCCCGATAAAGAGCCCTCTAATCAGAAGGATTTAGTTGTGGCATATACAAAGTCTAAAAAAACGAGTGGAGCAGTGCCGTTGAATTTTCATCATGCGTTGTCGCAAGTGGAAGTAAGAGCTAAATGTGGAGATGGTAACAAGCATGTGAAAATAAAAAGCGCCTGGATTGCAAACTTGAACAGTGAAGGTAATTTGTGGTATGATTCAAAAGCATCGGAAAACAATTACATGAGCTGGAAATTTGACAACAACCCCTCAAAGCAGTTTTATGGCGAATCATTTTCAGATGCGATACAATTATCAGATACTTACCAAGGATTGCTGGCTGAGTATACCAATGAAAAAAAAGAAGCGAAAAAAGGAAATAGCCTGATGATGCTTCCACAGAATATTGTAACATTGAATGAGAATATGGACAATAAGGGGGTCTATATAGTAATGTTATGCCGTATAGAGTCACATCATAAAGGATCATATATTGATCATGGCACTGCTGGTGATGCTTTTGTTCAGGATGCCGACGACAAGTCATTTCATCATCATCAGTTATATCCCCAGCCTAAAAATGGTGGATATGATGAAGACGCATACGGATATACTTGTGTTCCTATTACAGCACCAGAGGGTAAATGGGAATCAGGCAAGAAATACATTTATAAGCTTGATTTTTTTTATAATGGCAGTGGCGGTGGTATTCTTCCTCCTACAGATCCTGGATTACCGGATGGAGGGGAAGAAACCCCAGGTATTGATCCGGGTCATCCGGTAGTACAAGAGCCAATTTCCTTTACTGTAGAGGTAGAAGGATGGACAGAGGCAGAAGATGTTGAACAACCATCCATGAAATAAGAATACCAACAACAAGAACCAACATAACAGACCATGATGAGAACTTTCTCTATATTTCGTCCGGCATCCTTCCGCACAGTCGGTGGGTGGATATGCGCTGCCGCTTGTGTCCTGTCGTCCTGCGTGGACGATACGTTTGACAAGCACAGGCAGGGAATCTCCCCTTACCTGACGTTCGAGGTGGAAGTGCCGGTCGGTTGGACCGGCGGACAGGCAGCACGTTCCGCCGCAGGGCAAAGCGATATCAGCATCAAGCGAATGACCCGTTCCGATGGAGGAAAGCCATTGTATCTTGTTACTGAAATTTCGGAAGCCGCCGCTGATACGGCGGCTTCCGGCGTAATAAGTCGTGGCACTCCGGTGGATACTCGGAATTTTCCTGGCACTTTCGGCCTTTTCGCCTTCGGAACCGATGGTGCGTCATGGACGGAAGGCGGTACGGAAAAGACCTCTTATGAAAATATGGAGGTGAAGAAGGGCACTAACGGTGTATGGATGCCACAGACTGAAACATTGTGGCAGTGGCCCGGCAAAGGCCAAATAGCCTTTTATGCCTACTCTCCCCGGATAGGCAAATCATCACCCGTCCTTCCTCCGGCAGAAGAGCCGGCTGACGGAGGAGATGAGAATGCGCCGGCCGGTGAACAGGAACTTTCCTTCTCTTATTCTGTAGGGGAGGACAATAAACCTGTATTGGCTTATACAGTGCCCAGTGACGTAACGAAGCAGATTGACCTGATGACCGCACATGATACCTATGCGGGGGACGGTTCTGAATGTGCGCATTTGACATTCAGCCACGCACTGACCGCTGTCACCATAAAGACCGGTGCCGAGATGTTGAAAGGCACTATAAAGAGCGTCACCATTTCAGGCGTTTATGGTGAAGGAACATATCAGATAGGAGCTGACGGTTGGACTATTCCCCAAAAAGCTGAAAAGAGAGATTTTGTTGTGACATTGGGTAATGACAGTAAACCGGACGCAACCAATGAAGAACCGGACACGGATACAGGAAAAGGGAGTGGTATGTATCAGGACAAAGATACGCCGATTGTGAAGGACGAGTATACTTTCATGATGATTCCCCAGAAATTAGAAGGGGCTAAACTGACCGTGGTGTTTACTGATGAATTCTCCAAAACCGAGTGGACTTTGACTGCCGACCTTACAGGAGAATGGCCTATGGGTAAAATGGTTACCTATTCTATTAATTCCACAGGAATAGTGGTGAAGCCGGTGGTTACTTGGAAGATAAACAGGGATGTTTTGCCGAATGGAGGATTTAAAGAAGCTGATGATCCCTTGAATCCTAATGAATCAGTCTATGGTGAGGAAATGACAAATGAAGAAAAGAATGCTTATTTTCCTGTCAGCGGATATTTGTCAGGTGTGGAAATAAGCGCATCTGTGCAGGTGATACGAGAGAGTACGGGAAATGAAGTAACAGTACCTGGACTTGAATCTTTTTCTATAGAGTATTCAGTTGATGAACAACAAACTTGGACGAAGGGAAATTGGATTTCTGCATCTTCGGAAGAAGTTCGGTCCAATAGGACTGATTCGTATAAAAAAGGGGCTATTCATTTGTCTCCGCAGCCGATCTTTCAAACTTTTAATCAAAAATTTAATTTGATAGAAAAGGGCACTAAGGAGGTATATTATGATTTGGTGGAGAATTCTCTTTTTCCAGACCAGAAGGAAAGTGCCAATTGTTATATTGTGAATTCTTCTGGTTATTATAAATTTCCAGCTTATTATGGTAATACTTATCGAAATGATGCCAATAATGAAAGGGCTTATACTTATATGCCTAGTGACAAGCATAAAGAAGAAGATCCAAATGTACAAGGTTTTATTCTTAAAAATTTTAAGAATCATAACAATCAAAATGTAACAAGTGGGAAAATTGATAATGTAAAAGATGCTGTAATTGTATGGCAGGATAGTCCAGATCTTGTGGCTGATGTTAAATTGATAGAACAAAACGGCGAACAATGGGTCGGTTTTTACATAGGTAAAGAAACTATAAACCAAGGTAATGCTGTGATTGCCGTGCGCGATGATAGCAGTAATATTTTATGGAGTTGGCATATATGGGTTACTTCTAGTGATTGGAGCACCCCTCAGATGGCAAGCTCTGAAAATGAGGAAGGTCAAAATTTCTGGTTCGCACCTTGTAATCTAGGTTATTGCGATTCTCATGGTACGAATGAAGCAAGAAATATTTATGTGCGTTTTAAGGTGACTATGCCCGATGGTAGTTCACAAATAGTAAAAAACTTTGGAAGTGAATCAGCCGGAATACCTCAACCTGATGAGGGAGTATTTACCTTTGTTCAGCCGGAGATAGTAGCATCTATAGCTGGAGATAATACATATTATCAATGGGGACGTAAAGACCCGATGCTACCGGGGGTATATAATAGTGAAGTCATAGGAAACGGTGCTTATTCAGAAGAATTGGACATGTTAAATAAAATGTTTTATTCTACTAAGCAGTATAGATTTACTGCATCGGAAAGTGGCAGGCCTATAGGTGATGGTATCAAATATCCTAATGAGTTTTTTATACATAAACGCCCTCAATCTGATACTGATAATGGTGGTGTAGATAATCGTTTGCGACGTCATTGGCATGATGGTACCCAAGCCTATGATCAACAGACTATTATGAATTTTTGGAATTCACAGTTAAATCAAAATGGGATAAATGGCACAGACGAAGCACCTAATTTCCCTAATAATATATATGTTTTTAAAACAATATACGATCCGTCTCCAGCCGGGTACAAGATTCCGCCTCCTACTGCTTTCTCTGCATTCTCGAAAAAATATGGAGGCCATGATAAGATAGGTATAGCAGATTTGCATGGTGAATTGAAAACAGAGGAGGTAGATGGTAGAACGATACTTTGGAAGATAAAAGATGCTAATAAAAAAGAATTTGAGTTTCCTGCTACAGGATTAAGAGATATGGGAATAAGGGAACGTAAAGTGGAGGCAGGAACATGGCCGGCTCATTCCAAATTGACGTTTATCGCAACTTCTGGTTTTGTTTGGTCTAGAAACGAAGATACGAAAATTGAAACTTCTAGTTGCTTATTGTTCTCTATTGATTATAGAAACAATACCAAAAAAGAACATCCTGTCGGCAATATTTATCCCACAAACAACGCTTACGGCTTTACATTGCGTCCTGTCCGCGACCATCAGCATGGTGCCGGTACACGGTAAAGCATAACCTCGTTTGTTTTTATGCAGGCTGCGGCATCATCCGTCCGATGATGCCGCAGTGCTTGTTCATAGGCTTAAGTTCCTTTCTGTGGTGGGATAATCCGTAACCGGACGGAAGATGAAGGGGGTATTATTTCCGCAAAAAATCTCCGGTTTGGTAAATTCAATAATAAGTATGCCTATTTCCAACGCATGTTGTTCGGTACTTCCAAACTTGTAACCGAATATATCAATAGGGGAGAAAGCTATGACAAAGTTAGCAAGGTGGATACGGTCAGCCGGCTATATCCCGAATACTATATCCTGAAAGTGAACGGTTTCAACCGGGGGGCCAAAAGTCCTCTGGAAGAATGGATCTACTACCTGAATACCGGGGAGATTCCTTCCACCACCACAGCTCCCGGCCTTGAAGAGGCCCGTGAGAGGTTGAAACCGGACAGCATGACCAAGGATGAACTGGCAGCTTACTACCGCCACTCGGATAATATTGTCATTCTGCGTGATAATATCAATACCGAACGTGAAGAAGGCAGGGCAGAGGGAAGAGAAGAAGAAAAAAGAGAAAATGCTCGTAATCTAAAACAATTGGGAGTGGCAGTTGCTCTCATTTCACAAGCTACAGGGTTCTCTGACGAGGAGATTGAGCAACTATAATACATTCTTTGTTGTATATTGACGAGAGGGGCTGTATGGGTATAGCTCCTCACTTATTGGAATTCATTGAATCATCCGCTTCCGTTTGTTGTCTCACCTAGGTGAAATGCCCTGGTCACCTAGGTGAAAAGCCCATTCCACCTAGGTGAAGAGCCCAAGTCACCTGGGTGAGACAACAAACAGAAGCGGGATAAAGAATGAAATCAGCCATACATTGTACTATATACCTGCCGGCAGGTGCAAAGAAACCGGTCGGGGTTTACAGAGCAGCCAGTTCCAATACCTTGTCAACAGCCGCATTCAGACCATCAGGATTCTTACCGCCTGCCGTTGCGAAGTGAGGCTGGCCTCCTCCGCCGCCTTGAATAAGTTTGGCTGCTTCACGAACCAGTTTGCCTGCATTCTGTCCGGCTTTTACCAGGTCTTCGCTAATCATTACAGTCAGCATCGGCTTGTTATTGTCTACACTGCCTATTACAACGAACAGATTGGCAGGAATCTCACCTTTCAGCTGGAAAGCAATATCTTTCACCACATCAGCAGACATCGGAATGATGGCTTTCACCACTTTCACACCATTTATTTCTTTGGCATTCTCTACCAGTCTGGCTTTCAGTGCGGCGCCCTTTTCTTTCATGAACTCTTCCACCTGCTTCTTCAATCCTGCATTTTCGTCAATATACTTGCGGATAGCTATTTTCAGGTCGGGAGCGTTGTTGAACAATGCCTTCAGGTCATTCAGCGTATCTTGAACCGTATCCATCAGTTCTTCCACCTTGGCGCCCGTGATAGCCTCGATACGGCGCACACCGGCAGCAACGGAGCTTTCGCTGATGATGCGGACCATACCGATCTTGCCTGTGGCGGGAACATGCGTACCTCCGCAGAATTCGATGGAGTTGCCGAACTGGACAACGCGCACCTCATCACCGTACTTTTCGCCGAACAAAGCAATAGCACCCAGTTCCTTCGCCTTTTCGATAGGGAGATTGCGGTATTCCGTCAAAGGGATGTTCTCGCGTATTTTAGCATTTACCAGATGTTCCACTTCACGAAGCTGCTCGTCGGTCACTTTCTGGAAGTGGGAGAAGTCGAAACGCAAGGACTCGGGAGTCACTAAAGAACCTTTCTGCTCTACGTGAGTACCCAGCACTTGGCGCAACGCTTCGTCCAGCAAGTGGGTGCAAGAGTGGTTGGCTGCACAGGCGGCACGCTTTTCCGTGTCCACACAAGCCATCATCGGAACATCCGGGTGTTCGGGCAGTTTCTTGGTGATATGGATGGGAAGGTTGTTTTCCTTCTTGGTGTCAATGATTTCAATCGTTTCGAATTCGCTTACGATCACCCCCGTATCGCCTACTTGTCCACCACTTTCGGCATAGAACGGAGTGTCGCTCAGCACGATTTGGTAGAGTGTCTGGTTTTTCTGCTTGATCTGACGGTAGCGTAGGATGTTGGTTTCATATTCGGTAAAGTCATATCCCACGAAGCGGGTGTCACCTTCCTTCAGAGTGATCCAGTCGCCGGTCTCGACGGCTGCCGCATTGCGTGCGCGTTCTTTTTGCTTCTGCATTTCGGCGTTGAACTCTGCTTCGTTTACGGTCATGCCGTTTTCGCGGAGAATCAGTTCCGTCAGGTCGAGGGGGAAGCCGAAGGTGTCATATAATGTAAAGGCATCCACACCGCTGATTTCTTTTTTCCCGGCAGCTTTGGCATCGTTCATCGTCTTGTCCAGCAGACGGATACCTGTCTCCAGGGTGCGCAAGAAGGATTCTTCTTCTTCTTTGATCACTTTCTCGATCAATGTTTTCTGTGCGTTCAGTTCCGGATAGGCCTCGCCCATGTTTGCAATCAATACAGGCAGCAGCTTGTACATGAATGCTTGTTTCTGTCCCAGGAAAGTATATCCGTAGCGGACGGCACGGCGGAGGATACGGCGGATGACATAACCGGCCTTTGCGTTGCCGGGCAACTGGCCGTCGGTGATGGAGAACGCGATGGTACGGATGTGGTCGGCGATGACGCGCATGGCGATATCTTTCTGGTTGTCCTGTCCGTAAGTGGTTCCTGCCATTTCGGCGATGGCTTTCAGGATCGGTTGGAACACATCGGTGTCATAGTTGGATGTTTTGCCTTGCAGGGTGCGTACCAGGCGCTCGAATCCCATGCCGGTATCGATCACTTTGGCGGGAAGGCCTTCCAGTGAGCCGTCCGCTTTGCGGTTGAACTGCATGAATACGAGGTTCCAGATTTCGATTACTTGCGGATGATCCTTGTTTACCAGCTGGCTGCCGGGGATTTGAGCCTTTTCTTCCTCCGAACGTGAGTCGATATGGATTTCAGAGCATGGGCCGCAGGGGCCTGTATCGCCCATTTCCCAAAAGTTGTCGTGCTTGTTTCCGTTTAGGATATGGTCTTTCGGCAGGAATTGTTCCCAGTAAGAAGCGGCCTCGTTGTCCCGTTCCAGTCCTTCTTCGGGACTTCCTTCGAATACGGTGGCGTACAGGTCTTTCGGGTCAATTTTCAGTACATCTACCAGATATTCCCATGCCCAGCCGATGGCCTCTTTCTTGAAGTAATCTCCGAAAGACCAGTTGCCCAGCATCTCGAACATGGTGTGGTGGTAGGTGTCGTGTCCCACTTCTTCCAGGTCATTGTGCTTGCCGCTTACGCGCAAACATTTTTGTGAGTCCGCCACTCTTTTGTTCTTGGCAGGGTGGTTGCCCAGGATAATGTCTTTGAACTGGTTCATACCTGCATTGGTGAACATCAATGTGGGGTCATCTTTAATGACCATCGGAGCCGACGGGACAATCTGGTGTCCTTTCGACTCGAAAAAGCTTTTGAAAGAATCTCTGATTTCGTTAGCTGTCATCATGTCGCTTAATATATTGTCTTCTAGTTAATATTCTCAAAAAGGATTTGCAAAGATAATTGGTTTTATTATTTTTGTCGACAAGAATTGTACAAAATATGGATATGTTGTGCATTAAAAACTTCAAAAAGCAGAAATAGATGCGTAAAGTCTACTATATTTATAATCCTAAGACCCGTACATACGACCGCATTTACCCCACAGTGAGGCAGCGTGCCTTAAGCATCCTGCGCCGTTTGTTTGTGGGGATGGGCTTGGGGGCAGGCAGTTTCATTATTTTATTATTCATCTTTGGTTCTCCATCCGAGAAGGAACTCCGTATAGAAAATGCTCGTTTGCAGGCTCAATATAATGTGTTGTCCCATCGGCTGGATGAGGCGTTGGGCGTCATGCAGGACATTCAGCAGCGTGATGATAACTTGTATCGTGTGGTGTTGCAGGCCGATCCTGTTTCGGATGCTGTCCGTAAGGCAGGTTATGGGGGAACGAACCGCTATGAACAGTTGCGGGATATGGCGAATTCTGATCTGGTCATTAATACCACTCAGAAACTGGATATGCTGAACCGTCAGCTTTATATCCAGTCACAGTCTTTTGACGAGGTGGTGGATTTGTGTAAGAGCCATGACGAGATGTTGAAGTGTATTCCCGCTATCCAGCCTGTTTCCAATAAAGATCTGAAGCAGACGGCATCCGGTTACGGTGTCCGTATAGACCCTATTTATAAGACAGCCAAGTTTCATGCGGGGATGGATTTTTCTGCCAGCACGGGCACGCCGGTGTATGCTACCGGTGATGGTATTGTGGTGAAGGCCGGATGGGAGACTGGTTATGGAAATACCATTGAAGTGAATCATGGTTTTGGTTATCTTACGCGCTATGCACATCTGAGTGCTTATAAGGTAAGACCGGGACAGAAGGTGGTCCGGGGAGAAGTAATTGGATCTGTGGGAAGTACAGGTAAAAGTACCGGGCCTCATTTGCACTATGAAGTGCATGTAAAAGGAAAAGTGCAGAATCCTGTGAACTATTATTTTATGGATTTGAGTGCGGAGGATTATGATAAGATGATACAGATTGCCGCCAACCATGGTAAAGTGTTTGACTAGCCGCGATTTTTTAATTCTCAATTTTTAATTTGTTTATGGCCTATAATCCGAATAAAGAACTGAAACTTTACTATTCCATTGGGGAAGTGGCGAAGATGTTTAATGTGAATGAGTCTTTGTTGCGCTATTGGGAAAAGGAGTTCCCTATTATTTCCCCTAAAAAGGCGGGGGGGAATATTCGTCAGTATCGGAAAGAGGATATTGAGAATATCCGGTTGGTCTATCATTTGGTAAAAGAGAAGGGGATGACGTTGCAGGGAGCCAAGCAAAAGCTGAAGATGAACAAGGAAACCACTATCCGTACTACAGAGATTTTGGACAGATTGAAACTGATACGTGAGGAATTGGTGAGTATGCGCAAAGAATTGGATTATCTGACATAAGAATATTCACCACAGATTACACTGGTTAAAACGAGTTGCAGAATAATCGTTATGAACCATCAGTGTAATCTGCGGTGAAACTGGTATTGGTTAATTCGGCTGGTCTTCGAACTTCTCGATACGGGTGACGGTTTTTATCTCATCTATTTTCCTTAGATTGGTGGTGATGGATTTTACATCATCCACATCGTGTACAAATAGTTGTATTCTTCCTTCGAAGATACCGTCATTGCTTTCAATATTCAATTTGTGGATATTTACGTTCAATTGTTGTGAGATGACTTCTGTTACCTTATTTAACAGACCGATATGGTCAATGCCTTTTATGTAGATATTTACCGGAAAGTATAAGGATTTTCCGGTTTCCCACTGAACTGCTAACAGGCGGTTGCCATAACTGCTTTTCAGTTTGGTAGCCAGCGGGCATTGGCGTTTGTGGATGATAATACGATTATTGTCGTTTATATATCCCAAAACGTCATCTCCCGGGATAGGCTTGCAGCATTCGGCTATCACATAGTTCTTTTGGATAGCTTCGGGGGTTAGTTTCAATATTTTCTTGCTGTCTATCTTTGGCAAGGGTTCTTTCTCTTCTTGCGGTTTCTCTTTGTTTGTCTTGCTTCCTCCGAAGGCAAAAGAGATATACTTTTTCCAATTACTGGGGGTCGGTTTGTCTTTTAGCTCGTTTTTGTCGTTTTCTCCTAGAATGATTGTTTTTAATCCGATGGCGGCAAACAATTCTTCTTGTGTCTTGATGTGATGTAGGTTGCAGATCTTCCGTATGTTTTCGGGAGTGCATTCTGCCCCTTCCTTGGAGAAGAATTCCCGTAATGTTTCCTCACCGGCTTGCTGCATGCCTCGTTGTTCGCGTTTCAGTATGGCCAAAATCTTGGCCTTGGCCTTGGCGGTGGTGGCAAAGTTTATCCACGAAGGTTGTACATGCTGTGATTTGGAAGTAAGAATCTCCACTTGGTCGCCGCTTTGCAACTTGTGGCTCAGGGGGACAAGCTTGTGGTTTACTTTTGCTCCGATACAATGGCTTCCTAGGAATGTATGGATGGAGAATGCAAAATCCAGTGCCGTACAATTTTGCGGCATCGTTTTGATTTCACCTTTTGGGGTGAAGACAAATATTTCGGAAGCAAACAGGTTCAGTTTGATGGTGTCCAGAAAGTCCATGGCATCCGGTTGCGGGTCATCCAGAATTTCCTTGATGGTACGTAGCCATTTGTCCAGTTCGCCTTCGTCTTCACTGCCTCCACCTTCTTTGTATTTCCAATGTGCGGCAAAGCCTTGTTCGGCTACGTCATTCATCCGTTCGCTACGTATCTGCACCTCTATCCATTGCCCTTTGTTACTCATCAAGGTTACATGAAGTGCCTGATAACCGTTGGCTTTAGGGTGGCTTACCCAGTCGCGCAAGCGGTCTGGATGTGGCTTGTAAATCTTGGATATGGATACGTATATGTTAAAGCATTCATTGAGTTCTGCTTCCGGGTTCTTGGGGTTGAAAATGATGCGGACGGCTAGGATATCGTATATTTCTTCGAATGTGATGTGCTTGGTCTGCATCTTGTTCCAGATGGAATATGGGGATTTTACCCGTGCTGTCAGTTGGTAGCTGATACCCATTTTGTCCAGTTGTGCTCGGATAGGTGCTGTAAATTCACGGAATACTTCTTCACGTTCCGCTTGTGTCTCTTGTAACTTGGATTCTATTTGGGTGTATTCTTCCGGGTGTTCGTATTTAAAACTGAGATCTTCCAGTTCTGTCTTTATTTTATTTAATCCCAGGCGGTTGGCCAGTGGCGCATAGATATATAAAGTTTCTCCGGCAATTTTGTATTGCTTGTTGGGAAGCATGGAACCCAGCGTACGCATGTTATGCAGACGGTCGGCTATTTTGATGAGGATAACCCGGATGTCATCGCTCATGGTCAGTAGTAATTTTTTAAAGTTCTCGGCTTGTGCGGAAGCCCGGTCTCCGAATATGCCGCCGGATATTTTGGTCAGGCCATCTACAATCTGGGCTATTTTAGGACCAAACAAGTTCTCGATGTCCTCTACGGTGTAGTCCGTATCTTCTACCACATCATGCAACAGGGCCGAACAAATGGAAGTTGATCCCAATCCTATTTCTGTGCATACAATTTTGGCAACAGCTATGGGGTGCATAATGTATGGTTCGCCCGACCGGCGTTTAACTCCTTTATGCGCCTGCTTGGCAAAATTGAATGCCTTTGTGATAATTTCTACCTTTTTACGATGTTTGGTAGTGAGATAACTGTCTAAAAGTTCCTGAAAACCTTGGTTGATTATCTCTTCATCCGCCTGTTCCTGAATCTGTTTTTCATCCGTCATGTCTTTGCCTCCTATAATCTATACTGCAAAAATATACAAAAAACATATTCAAGCAAGCGTTTTCAGAAAATGTATCGTGTTAAATCTGCATTTTTTATCAATTATCTGATGCGCAAACTCTTTCCGGCTCTGATATTATTGCCCTTTATACCGTTTAAATTACGTAATTGGCTGATGGATACATGGTATTTGGCAGCAATCCCTCCCAGGGTGTCTCCTTGTTTGATTTTATGATAAAGAGTTCCTTTGGATGAGCGGTTTTTGGTATTGGCTGTTTCCTTGATAGCTACCGTCTTTCTTTTGGTCAGATATTCATTGGATTTATATGCGAATACACTGTCTTGACGGGCAAGGAAAGTGCTGACAAAGTTGTTGGGCAGACGAAGTGCACACAATTCGCTGTTGCCGGGGATGATATCCTTTTTGTATTGGGGGTTCAGGCTGCGAAGCTGGTCGAGGTTGATGTTGCATACTTCTGCCACTTGCTGCAAGTGAAGTTCTTTGTCTATGTGAATGGTGTCTGTGGCGCTGGGAAGTTGCGTTTCCATGGGGCAGATACCGTGTTCACAGTAATAGGTCATGATATAGTTCACCGCAATAAAAGCAGGAACATATCCGCGCGTTTCTTTGGGCAGATAGTTGTAGATGGTCCAATAATCTGTAGCTCCTCCGGCACGGCGGATGGCTTTGTTGATGGTGCCTGGGCCACAATTGTAGGCAGCCAATACCAAATTCCAGTCCCGATAGATGTCATAAAGATCTTTCATATATCGGACTGCCGCCCAAGTTGATTTGATAGGATCGCGTCTTTCGTCTATCAAGCTGTTATTTTTCAGCCCGTATATTTTTCCTGTACCCAGCATGAACTGCCACAAGCCGGTAGCCCCTTGACGGGAAACGGCGACAGGATTTAAGGCAGACTCTATAATCGGCAGATATTTCAACTCTTGAGGAAGGTCGTATAAATCAAGTGCTTCTTCAAAGATGGGCATATAGAAATTGGTTGCCGCAAGCATAAAGGATACTTTATTGCGCAGGCGGACAGCATACATATCAATGAATTTGCGTACTGCTTCATTGTAAGGCATTTCTATGATGGACGGGATGCGTGACAGACGGTCCATATAGATGGAGTCACTTACAACAGGGTTGGTAGAGGCCATGGTGCAGTTCTCTCCCAGTGTGATGTAATTCTTTGACTGCCAGTCCCAGTAAAGGCTGTCCATTTCTGATTGCATACTTTCAGGAACATCAATAATTTCTTCTTTTCCTGTAGTTTGCGAGTGAACGGTAATACTTTTGATTTGTGCGCTGATTCCCGTTGTTCCTATAAATGTAAATAAGGCAATTAAAAAGTTTTTCATGTGATCAAAATTTGAAACTGCATTGCAAGCCTATTGTGTTAGGTATCTTGCTGCGGCCATCATTAAAAATAACAGGTTGTATTTGAAGACCTAAGTCTTTAGATATGTCAAAATCAGATAATTCAGCATCCACGTATGCGTCTATGACAGACAGTATATACACACCGATGCAGCAGAATATGCTTAAATCCCGATACCGGCGATAGAAGTCTTTCCGTTTCTTGAAAGTGTCCTCCATCCCTTCGGCACTCACACCGTGGGGCAGAAAGTCTTCGTAGCTTTTAGTATTGGGGTCATCGTCCATAATGTCCAAATAGGCTTGTGAGTAGTCCTTGTACATTCTGTTATTCCAGGTAAGCGCGTATGCACATCCCACAAAACCACCATATACTATCGGCAGTTTCCAATATTTGCGGTTGTATATTTGTCCCCCGCCGGGAATTACCAATGCTAGCCAGATGGCACGGTTGGAGTTCGGAATAAACCGAGGTTTTGTTTCGGCAGCCATGGCTTTCTGTATGGAGTCATTTTTGCGTACCAACGCGGCGGTATCAATAGGGGCTTCCATATTTTCTATCCTTTGCCGTTCTTCCAGCAGTTTCACACTGTCGGCAGCAAGTGAGTCTTTTACTTGTATGATAGAATCTGCCTTTATACCCATACGGCGGTTGCGTGCCTTTTGGGCGTGAACATTCATGCTTCCGGCCATAATAAGGTATAGAAGCAGGAACATAAACAGTTTATATGTGGATATTTTTCTTTCCAAGGTAGATAACACTTTATTCTTTTTGTTTCAGCGAGTCCAGTATTTCCATGATTCGCTCCAAGTCCTCTTCGTTGTTGAATGGAATACTGATTTTGCCTTTTCCTTTGTCTGTACATGAGAGTTGTACTTTTGAACCGAAGAATCCGCAAAGATGATTTTGAAGCAAGGTGTATTCTTCGGACAGTTTGGCACCTTTCGGTTTGATCTTCTTGCCTCCGCTGTCTATTGTTTCGCCACTGCTCAGTGCCTTGACTATTTCTTCTACTTTGCGGACTGAATAGCCTTGTGATTGTATTTCATTGAAAATGCGTATTTGTGTTTTAGGATCATCCAATGATAGTAAAGCACGTGCATGTCCCATGTCTATTTCACGATTTTTCAGAGCTACCTGAATCTGTGCCGGAAGTTTTAGCAGACGCAGATAATTGGCAATGGTAGTGCGTTTTTTTCCCACACGTTCGCTCAGTCTTTCCTGTGTCAGTTCGTATTGTTCTAACAAGTGTTGATAAGCTAAGGCTATTTCCAGTGAATTCAAATCTTCACGCTGGATATTTTCAATCAGTGCCATTTCCATCACATTTTCGTCATCGGCCGTGCGGATGTATGCAGGGATGGAATTCAGTCCTGCTTGTATAGAAGCGCGGTAACGTCGTTCTCCGGCTATGATCTGGTAAGAATCTTCACTCAGCTGACGCAACGTAATAGGTTGGATGATACCAATTTCGGCAATAGAGTCAGCCAACTCCTGCAACGCTACCGGATCAAATTCACGACGCGGCTGGTTGGGGTTGACGGATATTTTGCTCAATTCTATCTCATTGATGGAAGATGAGCCGGCGGTCTTTACTTCTTCGGTTGAGATCAGTGCGTCAAGTCCGCGTCCTAAAGCAAATTTCTTCTGTACTGCCATGGTTTTTACTTACTGTTACGTGTTATAATTTCTTGTGCCAATGCCAAATGATTCTTGGCTCCGGTAGAGTCGGCATCATACAATATTGCAGGAATGCCGTGGCTGGGAGCTTCGCTCAGTTTGACGTTACGCTGTACAATTGTCTTGAATACCAATTCTTGAAAATGGCGTTTCACTTCATCATAAATCTGGTTGGCCAGACGCAGACGTGAATCGAACATTGTCAGCAGAAAGCCTTCTATTTCCAGTGAAGGATTCAGTTTCGATTTGATAATCTTAATGGTATTCAGCAATTTGCTGATGCCCTCTAATGCAAAATATTCGCATTGAACAGGGATAATCACTGAATCGGCTGCTGTCAGTGCATTGATTGTTATCAAGCCTAATGACGGCGAGCAGTCTATCAGGATATAGTCATATTCGTCCCGCATGGGGGCTAATACTTTTTTCATGATCTTCTCGCGGTCTTCCAGGTTCAGCATTTCTATTTCTGCGCCAACCAGGTCGATGTGTGAAGATACAATATCGAGTCCGTCAATGTCGGTGGTATAAATTGCTTCCCGTATATCGGCTTCGTTGATAATACATTCATAGATAGAGCACTCTACCTCTTTGATGTTCACACCCAATCCTGATGATGCGTTGGCCTGAGGGTCTGCATCAATAACCAGCACTTTTTTCTCCAAGGTTGCCAGAGAAGCTGCAAGGTTAATCGTTGTAGTAGTTTTACCTACGCCACCTTTTTGATTGGCTAAAGCAATAATTTTTCCCATATTAATCAGTTTTTCTCGCTGCGAAGTAACAAATAATAGGTGATTGTACCTATAAAAAACGGCAGACATTAGCAAAACTGTTGATAACTCATTGGTTTTGTTAATAACTCAACGGCGGCAAAGATAGAAATTTTCATTCAATTCTATTCTATTTTTAGCACTGGGTTGTAGAACATTAAGATAATTTTCTTTTCTGGCAGGGGATAGTTCCGGCAAAGAGTTGTATCTTTACGCTCCGAGAAAAAGAGTGGAAAAATATGAAAAAAGCAAAACCGTTGATATTGCTGTCAAATGATGACGGCGTGGAAGCTAAAGGGCTGAATGAACTGATAAGAGGACTGCGCGGAATGGGCGAGATTATCGTAATGGCACCGGACGGCCCCCGCTCGGGGGCTTCGGGGTCGATCACTTCCGAGCATCCTGTCCGGTATTATAAGGTACGTGAAGAGGAGGATCTGACTGTGTATAAATGTACGGGCACACCGGTGGATTGTGTGAAACTGGCATTGCATACAGTGGTTCCCCGGCGGCCCGATGTGGTGATAGGCGGGATAAACCATGGTGATAATTCTTCTGTGAATGTGCATTATTCCGGCACGATGGGGGTGGTGATTGAAGGGTGTCTGAAGGGGGTTCCTTCTATCGGGTATTCATTGTGTAATCATTTTGCGGATGCCGATTTCTCTCCGTCGTTGCCTTATATACGCCGCATCACTGAACAGGTCTTGGAACATGGTTTGCCTTTGGGCATTTGTCTGAATGTGAACTTTCCGGATACGGTTGTCTTGAAAGGGGTACGCGTTTGCCGCCAGACGAATGGGGCTTGGATTAATGAGTGGAAGCGCAGCCTGCATCCTCGGGGTGGAGAGTATTTCTGGCTGACCGGGGAGTTTGATAACTATGAACCGGAAGCGGAGGACTCAGATCACTGGGCGCTGGGGCACGGTTATGTGGCGGTAACTCCGACCCAAATTGATGTCACTGCATACGGGATTATGAATGAGCTGAGGAACTGGAATCTGGAAGTATGAGATATTATTTGATCGTAGGCGAGGCATCGGGCGATTTGCATGCGTCTAATTTGATGCGTGCCTTGAAGCGGGAGGATTCCGGAGCGGAGTTCCGCTTTTTCGGCGGGGATTTAATGACGGCTGTTGGTGGAACGCGGGTAAAGCATTATAAGGAACTGGCTTACATGGGGTTTATTCCGGTGTTGCTTCATTTGCGTACTATCTTCCGGAATATGAAGAAATGCAAGCTGGATATTGTCCGATGGGCTCCCGATGTGGTGATTTTGGTGGATTATCCCGGCTTTAACCTGAAAATAGCCGAGTATATAAAGAAGCAAACGCAAATACCTGTCTACTATTATATTTCTCCCAAAATATGGGCTTGGAAAGAGTATAGGATTAAAAATATCAAGCGGGATGTGAATGAATTATTTTCCATCCTGCCTTTTGAGGTCGAGTTTTTTGCCGGACATCAGTACCCTGTTCATTATGTGGGTAATCCTTGTGTAGACGCGGTGGATGCTTATTGTAAGGAACATCCGGATGGATTTCCGGAATTTGTGGCGGATAATGGTTTGTCCGGCAAGCCTGTTATCGCATTACTGGCGGGTAGCCGGAAGCAGGAAATCAAAGACAACCTGCCGATGATGCTGGAGGCTGCTGCTCCGTTCACCAAAGATTATCAGTTGGTGCTGGCAGGGGCTCCGGGGATGGATCCTGCTTATTATTCGGATTATATGAATCCGGATGTGCCGGTTAAAATCATTTTCGGACAGACCTACAGGCTGTTGAAACAGGCGCGGGCGGCATTGGTGACTTCGGGTACTGCAACTTTGGAGACGGCTTTGTTCCGTGTTCCTCAAGTGGTGTGCTATTATACTCCGGTGGGAAAGCTCATCGCTTTTCTTCGCCGGCATATTCTGAAGGTGAAATATATCTCGTTGGTCAATCTGGTAGCCGGCAAGGAGGTGGTGCGTGAACTGGTGGCGGATACGATGACAGTGGATAATGTGCGTTCTGAATTGGAAGCTCTCTTATATAACAAGGTATATAGAAACAGGATGCTGGAAGAGTATGACCGTATTATTCGGATTTTAGGCCCGGCAGGAGCTTCGGAGGCGGCAGCCCGTGAAATGGTGGCTTTGTTGAAGAAGTAAGCTTCTCACGATATCTTTTGATCTTTTCGGGCAAACAGTTTAAGGCCGGTTCAGTCTGTGGGCGGGAAAGAAAAATATCTATTTTCTTTTGTCCGCTCACAGGCAAGGATGTGGCCGGTTTTGATTCTTTGAAGTTGGCGGATTAAAATAAAGAAATCACATACAGATAGATCACTGCTGCCGGGATTGCGAGAATCGCGCTGTCAAAACGGTCGAGCATTCCACCGTGTCCCGGCAAAATATTGCCCGAGTCTTTAATGCCCAATCGACGTTTTAATAGGGATTCCGTCAAATCTCCCCATGTACCGAACACTACCACTGTCAATGCCAATCCCACCCATACTTCGGTGGACATGAAAGGGAAGAAGTGGGCCAGCAAGAAAGAGACTATGATGCAGAATATACCTCCGCCGATAGAACCTTCCCATGATTTTTTAGGAGAAATGCGTTCAAACAGCCTGTGTTTGCCGAACAACATGCCTGTACAGTAGGCGCCTGTGTCATTTACCCAGTTGAATATAAAAATAGATAGCGGGAGAATGGCATTGTATTGTGAAATGCTGGCAGTCTCGTCCGAATGGAAAGCCAATACGTTCAGCAAAGCGAACGGCAAGGCAATGTACATCTGGCTTAGCATGGCATAAGCCCAGTTGTTCAGCGGATTTTCTTTTTTCAGATAAAGCTCGCTGATCATCAGATAAATGAATAAAGCTAAATAAGGAATGAATATACTTGTTTGTGAAGGATCTATTCCGAAATAGAAAAAGCACAGGAACAAGAATATCCCGCTGAGAATGCATATACGTTTATTTACTTGTATTCCCTTTACGTGATTGACCAGATTACAGAATTCGTTGATAGCCAATGCGCTGATTATAGCGAATAGGATACCGAAAGAAACGGGTCCCCCCACTATGCAGCCTATCAATACTGCAACGAAGATAATTCCGGTTATTGCCCGTTGTAAGAAATTGCTTTTCATGGTCATTGGTCTTAAGTGATCTCTCTACAATGTTATGCTTCTTTTTTTTCTTTTTCCTCGGAGTCGGAAGAATCCTTCTCTTCAAAATCTTCGGTCACTTCTATGGGTTTTGCAGGAGCTTCTAGAGCCATAATTTCTTCTGAACGTGAGGTCCAGGGGCGTTTGCCAAAAATACGCTCCACATCTTCGGCAAAGATTACTTCTTTTTCAACCAACAGGCGTGCCAGCTCGTTGTGACCATCTTTATGTTCGGACAATATGGCTTTTGCCCGGTCATATTGTTCATTGATCATTCTTTTCACTTCTTCGTCAATCATTTCGGCTGTACGTTCACTGTAAGGCTTGCTGAAAGAGTATTCATTGTTGCTGTAATAGCATAAGTTGGGTAACTTCTCACTCATGCCGGCATAAGCAATCATTCCGTATGATTGTTTCGTCACACGTTCCAAATCGTTCATGGCACCGGTTGAGATATGTCCGGTGAACAGTTCTTCGGCCGCGCGTCCTCCTAAAGTGGCGCACATTTCATCCAGCATTTGCTCTTTGGTTGTAATCTGTCGTTCCTCGGGCAGATACCATGCGGCTCCCAATGCACGCCCACGGGGAACAATGGTTACCTTGATCAAAGGATTGGCATGTTCCAAAAACCAAGACAGAGTAGCGTGGCCTGCTTCGTGTAAAGCAATAGTACGCTTTTCTTCGGCAGTCATGATTTTGGTCTTCTTTTCCAAACCACCGATGATACGGTCTACTGCATCCAGAAAGTCTTGTTTCCCTACTGCGTTCTTGCCATGTCGGGCGGCGATCAGTGCTGCTTCATTACAAACATTGGCAATATCCGCCCCACTGAATCCGGGAGTTTGGCGGGCAAGCAAGTCCAGATCGACACTCTCGTCTAGTTTTAAGGGCTTCAAATGTACGCCGAATACTTCTTTACGTTCGTTTAGGTCGGGCAAGTCAACATGAATCTGTCGGTCGAAACGTCCGGCACGCAATAATGCTTTGTCCAATATATCCGCACGGTTGGTAGCGGCCAGAATGATTACACCGCTGTTTGAGCCGAAACCATCCATTTCTGTCAGCAATTGGTTCAATGTATTTTCTCGTTCATCATTTCCTCCCATGCTTGGGCTTTTACCACGGGCGCGTCCTACCGCGTCTATTTCATCGATGAATATAATACAAGGAGCTTTTTCTTTCGCCTGGCGGAACAAGTCACGTACACGGGACGCGCCTACTCCGACGAACATTTCTACAAAGTCGGAACCCGAAAGCGAGAAGAAAGGTACGTCCGCTTCACCGGCAACAGCCTTTGCCAGCAAGGTCTTACCGGTTCCCGGAGGGCCTACCAGCAATGCGCCTTTAGGAATCTTGCCTCCCAGCTCCGTGTATTTCTGAGGTTGTTTCAGAAATTCTACAATTTCCTCCACTTCTTGTTTGGCTTCTGCCTGTCCGGCTACATCTTTAAAAGTAATCCGGATGGCTTTGTCTCCTTTTTCATATACCTGAGCTTTGCTTTTACCTACATTGAACGGATTGGCGCCTCCGGTTCCTGCTCCGCCGCTCATGCGGCGCATGGCAAACATCCAGATTCCGATCAATAGTAAGAACGGAGCGATATTCCAGAATAATGCACCGAAGTAGTCACGTTTCTTTTCGTAACTGATAGATCCGGTAAAGTGACCTTCTTCCTGTGCCTTTTCCATGAATTTATCCAATGACTCCATGGAACCTATTTCTACATTCAAGGCCGGGCTGCGTCCCACTTTTTTGTAGTTATCTTTAAATACATCTTTAACAAATTCCGGTTTAATGTACATTTCTACCGTATTGTCATCGTATGCAATTATTTTATTGGCATATCCCTTGTTTATCATGTCTTTAAACTCGGTATATGTTATTTGCTTGTCAATTCCTCCTTCTTGATTGGAAAAGTAGAGAATGGCAAAACTCATGGCAATGATAACATACAGCCAGCTCAAATTGAAGCGTGGCATGTTTATCTTTGGCTTATTATTTGTATTTTCACTCATTTTGGTTTTGTATAGGATTAATCTAAATCAGGAATTTGAGTCAGTTTGGCATCTGCCCATAAATGTTCCAGATTATAAAAGTTTCTCGTTTCCGGCAAAAAGACATGCACCAATACATCACTGTAGTCCATTGCCACCCACTCTGCGTTTCTCAGTCCGTCTATTCCCGTCGGTTTGTCATCTATTTCTTTATGTACATACTCCTTGACTGAGTCAACAATGGCTGTAACTTGACTTGGGGAATTGCCTTGACAGATGACGAAATAATTGCAAATGGTATCATCAATGGCGGTGAGGTCCGCTATTACAATGTTTTTACCTTTTTTTTCTTGAATTCCTTCTGTTATTTTTTTTACTAAAGTCTCTGCTTCGTTCATTATAATGTTATTAACAACTGATTATTCTAATATTATGTATTTACAACAATGCACAAAGATACTTGGTTTTCTCATTCCAGCGAAAAAATGTGCATTAAAATATTCGGTTTTTGTTTTTTTTAGTTAGATAATCTTTTTAGCGTTAAGTTAAACCACAAGTGAGGATCTGTGGCCAAGTGGGATAAAGCAGGCTGGGAAAAGAAGATAAATAAAGAAAAAAGGATTTTGATTAGAAAAAAAAGCTTCAAAAATTTGTAGGTTAAATAAAAAGCCGTATCTTTGCAGCGTCAAAATCAAAACAGAGGCTTTGATAGGAAGAATGGGATATGGTGTAATGGTAACACAACAGATTCTGGTCCTGTTTTTCCAGGTTCGAATCCTGGTATCCCAACTAAAGAACAAGCTGAAAAGCCCTTAAACGTATAGGTTTAGGGGCTTTTTTCGTAGTTTTCTGAAACGCTCACAAAAAAAACGCGACCCCAATTCGGGATTCTGATTCCCCAAAACTACATAAAATTATTATAATACAAAACAAATGTCGGCACACAAGGAACGTCCTGCATGCCGACATTTGTTTCATAACTGTTTTTTATTCGTTTTTCATTGATTGGTCGATCACCTCAATTTTTTTCAATATCAGTTCCAAGTCTGCTTTGAGTTTTTCCACTTTACGATTCATTTCCGTAACCAGGCTGCTGCCTTTTTTGGAAGAACTGGTCAAGAAACCCAAGTTATTCTCGTATGTTTGAATTTCATTCTTCATGTTTTCGTAAGCACGAACCAATTTTTCACGTTCACGATAGAGGTTGCCTTCCTTGCTGATAGTTGATTTAAAGTTACTTAATTTTCTCTGTGATGCGGAGAGATTCAGCTTATCAAACAACTTGTCAATGACATCATGATATTGCTTGTACAATTTATCTTTCTCTTTAAACGGTACATGGCCGATGCTGTTCCATTCTTTCATTAAATCCCGAATGGTGTTTCCGGCATCTTCTTCCGGTGTTTCCTGTGCGTCGATTGTATTTAATTTTTCAATGATCGCCTTTTTCAGAACCATATTTTCCTGTTCGACTGATCGCTGTGAAGAAGTAGCCTTGTTCTTTTGTTCGAAGAAATAGTCACATGCGGCGATGAATCGTTTCCATACGGTATCCGAATATTTTTTAGGTACAGGACCGATTGTTTTCCATTCCTTTTGCAATTTGCTCAGCACATCGGCGGTAGCCTTCCAGTCCGTGTTGTCTTTCAAGGCTTCCGCTTTTTCACATAATGCTTTCTTCTTTTCCAAATTGCCTGCCATGTTTTCTTTGACGGACTTGAAGAACTCGGCTTTGCGTTTAAAGAACTCATCGCAAGCGGCACGAAAACGTTCGAATATCTTCACGTTCATTTTCTGTGGTGCGTAACCAATTGTTTTCCATTTGGCCTGCAGGGCAATAATTTCTTGGGTTTTGTTTTCCCAGTCTTGGAAAGTAGTGAACGTATCGTATTCCATTGCTTCCACAATTTCGCAGATTACGGTCTTTTCATCCAAATTACGTTGCTCTTTTTCTTTTAAGGTTTCGAAGTGTTGCTGGTGGCGACGGTTTACGGCTGTTGAGGCGGCCTTGAACCGTGTCCAGATGTCTTCGCGTAATTCCTTTGCTACAGGCCCTGTATTCCGGAACTCCTGATGTAGCTTTTGCAATTGGTGGAAAGCGGAAATGACATCTTCTTCCTCGGCTAATTTCTCGGCAGCTTCGCAAAGATGAGTCTTTATTTCAAGGTTCTTCTTAAAATCGTATTCACGGAATTCATTGTTCAACTTTATCAAGTCGTAGAACTTTTCTGCATAGTGCTGATAATTTTTCCACAGTTCATTTACTTTGGCGACCGGCACCTGTTTTATATCATTCCATTCCTGTTGCAGTTTCTTGAATTCATTGTATGCCTTGTTGGCATCTTCGGGAGATTCGGCAAGTTCTTTCAAACGGTCGATAATGGCGAGCTTTTTCACCAGATTATCTTCTTTTTCTTTATCCTGCTCAGCTTGTATGGCGCTTCTTTTTTCTTTGATAGAACTCATGATATCCTTGAAACGGCTTTCGGCATCGTCCGATTGGGGAATAAATGTTTCAGGAGCACCTCCGCCGTCAATAAATGCTTTACGGGCGGCTTCTTGTTCTGCCTTATGCAGTTTGTAGAAGTTTTGTTTCAATAAATCCAACTCCTGTTTGTTTGCGTTACAGGCGTCTTCATTAATTTCTTTCAAACGTTCGATAACCTCTTCTTTCGTTTGTTTAGGTACATACATAGTGTTGTTTTCTTCCACAATAGCGGAAGATGATACCAAAGTTTCAGATGTCTGTTCCACTGGAACTTCGGTTAAAGGGCAGTTAGTTTCATTCGAGTCCATCGTATAGATTTTTAAAGTAAGCGTTTTTGTTATAACAACAATTTACAAATTAAAAGAAATAAATTAGAACTTCATACTGTTTTCCCGTTTTTTTTAGGAAAATCCTTAAAAGTGGAGGAAACAGGGGGATCTATGGTGAAATGCATCAGGATAATAATACGGTGATCCCCATATAAAGCATCATACCTATAATGTCATTGGTGATGGATATGAACGGGCCTGTGGCGATGGCGGGATCTATTTTTAATTTTTCCAGCGTCATAGGAACCAGGGTTCCAAAGATGGAAGCGAACATGACCACGGCAAACAGGCTGAGTGAAACCGAATAGGTCACGGTGGCGTTTGCCCCGAAACGGATGAAATTATAAATATATACCAGCATAGAAATAATAGTAGCATTGATTACGGCTACTACGGATTCCTTTACTATTTGTTTCCAAGTGTTCTGAGCGTCCAGTGAACTGTTTGCCAGTCCCTGTACGATAAGTGCTGAGGACTGTGTCCCTACATTCCCGCCTGTTCCGCCGATAAGGGGAATATAGAGGGCCATTTCGGGATGTGCGGCAAAGGTGCTGTCAAAGTTGCCCAGAATCATGGAGTTGCCTATTCCGCCTATCATGCCGATAAGCAGCCAGGGCAGACGGGCTGTAGTCTGGCGGAATACATTATCGTCTGTTTCTACGTCTTGTGACAAACCTGATGCCAGCTGGTAGTCGCGCTCAGCCTGTTCACGGACTTCATCCATCACGTCGTCTACCGTAATCCGTCCCACCAGACGTCCGATGCTGTCAACTACCGGTACGGCAACCAAGTCGTATTTTTCAATGGTTTGTACCACTTCATCTATGGGGGTGTCTACATGGACGGATATCGGGTCTTTTCTCATCACATGCTTCACTTTGGATACGGAAGGGCTGGTGATCATTTTCTTCAATGGGAATACGCCGCGCAGCCGCTGGTCATCGTCTACTACATATACATAATAGATCTCGTCCATATCTTCCGCCTGGATGCGCATTTCCTTCAGGCATTCGGGCATACTCCAGTTTTCGTTTACGACTACCATTTCGGTACCCATCAATCCACCGGCCGTATCTTCGTCATATTTCAACAAATCGACAATGTCTCCGGCTTGTTCTATGTCTTCAATATGTGAGAGGACTTCTTCCTGTTTCTCTTCGTCCATTTCACGGATAATGTCCACAGCATCATCCGAGTCCATGTAGTCGACAAAGCGTTTGGCGATTGTTTCAGAGGGAAGGATTTCCAGGAATTCCTTACGGGCGTCTTCATCCATTTCGATCAGGACGTCGGCGGCTGTTTCATTGTCCAGTAACAGGTATATGAACCGTGCTTCTTCCGCATCCAGTTCATTGCACAGTTCTGCTATGTCGGCAGGATGCAGGCCGGCAAGCAAGTCCTTAAGTTGCTCTGAGTCTTTTTGCTCGATCAGCTGCTCTACTTTTTCTAGTTCCTCTTTATTCATCCTACTCTTCCGTTAATATAATAAATAGGTGTTATTCTTTCTTGTTTGTTCCTTTCCGGGCGATATCGTTGCTGTAAACCATATCTGTTTTATTTTTCAGTGCCGCTTCCACTCTGTTGGTCAGTTCGATGAACTCTGGTACGGACAATTGTTCCGGCCGTTTGTTGAAAATGGGGTCGGTGCTCAACGGGTTCTCTTTGTCTAATATGGAGGAGATGGAGTTCCTCAAGGTTTTACGCCGTTGGTTGAACGTTGTTTTTACAATGAGTTTGAACAGTTTTTCATTGCATCCCAGGTCGGTCGTTTCATTGCGTGTCATGCGGATGACCGCGCTTTTCACCTTGGGAGGCGGATTGAATACATGTTCGTGCACGGTAAACAGGTATTCTACTTTGTACCAAGCTTGTATCAGGATACTGAGGATGCCGTACGTCTTGCTTCCGGGGCCGGCGGCAATGCGTTCGGCCACTTCTTTTTGGATCATTCCGGTGCAACAGGGAATCAGGTCTTTGTAATCCAGCATTTTAAAGAATATCTGGCTGGATATATTATAAGGATAGTTGCCGGTCAGGACAAAAGGCTTCCCGTCAAACAATTTTTCAAGGTGCAGTTTCAGAAAGTCGTCTTCAATGATATGGCCTTCCAGGGCCGGGAAGTTCTCGCGAAGATAAGCTACAGATTCATAGTCCAGTTCCACTACTTTTACGGGACGGCTTTTCTGCATGATAAACTGGGTTAGTACCCCCATACCCGGTCCTACTTCCAGAATTGGCAAGTCGGGGCACACATCTACGGTATCGGCTATGTCTTTTGCGATACTGAGGTCTTTCAAGAAGTGTTGTCCTAGAAATTTTTTTGGTTTAACTAATCCCATTCCGTTATTTTTCCATGGTTTATAAATAGGTTTATTTCGCTAAGATAGTATCTTTGCATCGTGCAAAGGTAAACATTCTAAATTAATATACACAGATTTTGGAACGAACTCGATTAAAAAAGATGATAAATAAAGGTTTGCAGATTGCATTTCCGTTATTTTTGGGGATCGCGATACTGATATGGATGTATCACGGATTCAATTTTTCCCGGGTGTGGGAGGTCTTGGATGGAGGAATGGATTATGGGTGGATGTTAGTGTCGTTAGTGTTTGGCGTGTTTAGCCATATTTTTCGTGGCTGGCGGTGGAAGCTTACGCTGGCTCCGTTGGGCGAGCATCCCAAAACATCCGATTGCGTGTATGCTGTTTTCGTTTCATACGCCGCTAATCTGGTTGTTCCCCGCGTTGGCGAGATTTCCCGTTGTGGAATTCTGGCTAAATACGATGGAACCTCTTTTTCCAAATCGCTGGGTACGGTGGTGACAGAGCGGTTGATTGATACGCTCTGTGTGGCGTTGATTACAGGGGTGACTTTGATAATGCAGGCAAGAGTGTTTGATACCTTTTTAGAAGAAACCGGTACGGATGCCACAGTCTTGGCACAGGTTTTTACCTCGGAACATTTCTACGTGACTGTTGTTTGTGTGTTGGCTGTGTTGGCACTGTCTTTTTTCTTGATCAGGAATGTGGCGGTCTTTGCCAAAGTGAAGGGCATTCTCCATAATGTATGGGTAGGTGTGCTTTCTTTACGTCATGTACGGTGTATGCCTCTTTTTGTATTCTACACCATTGCCATTTGGGCTTGCTATTTCCTGCAATTTTATGTTTCCTTCTTTTGTTTCGATTTTTCCGATAATTTGGGGGTGATGGCGGGGCTGGTCATGTTTGCTGTAGGCAGCATTGCGGTAGTAGTTCCGACTCCTAATGGGGCGGGTCCCTGGCATTTTGCTGTCATAACGATGATGATGCTCTATGGAGTAGGGAAAGAAGATGCGGGAATTTTTGCTTTATTAGTGCATGGAATACAAACTTTTTTATTAATTTTGTTGGGTATATATGGATTAGCGGCTTTGCCGTTCACAAATAAAACTAAGAAGTTATGAGTACAATTCTCTCTCTCGCTCCGCAGAATGTGTGGAAGCATTTCTATTCATTGACTCAGGTTCCCCGCCCTTCGGGTTACTTGAAGAAAGTTCAAGAGTTCTTGCTGGACTTTGGAAAAAGTGTAGGCGTAGAGTCATTTCAGGACGAAGCCGGTAATATCATTTACCGCAAGCCTGCCACTCCGGGGATGGAAAACCGTAAGAAGGTGATTCTTCAGGCTCACATGGACATGGTGCCTCAGAAGAATAATGATACAGTGCACGATTTTGAAAAAGACCCTATCGAAACCTATATTGATGGTGATTGGGTAAGAACTAAAGGTACCACGCTGGGAGCCGACAATGGCATGGGTGTTGCCGCTATCATGGCTATCATGGAAGACAAGACGCTGAAACATGGCCCGTTGGAAGCATTGATTACTGCCGACGAGGAAACCGGCATGTTCGGTGCATTCGGCTTGAAACCGGGAACGGTAGACGGTGATATTCTGTTGAATCTGGATTCGGAAGAAGAAGGAGAATTGTATATCGGTTGTGCAGGCGGCGAAGACCTGACAGCAGTGTTGGAATATAAGGAAGTAGAAACAGACCCCGCCGACATTGCTTTGAAAGTTACCTTGAAAGGGCTGCGTGGCGGTCATTCCGGATTGGAAATAAATGAGGGACGTGCCAATGCCAACAAGCTGATGGCCCGTTTCATGAATCAGGTGATTGCGTACGATGAGGCTTGTCTGGTGTCCTGGCAAGGCGGAAACATGCGTAATGCCATTCCCCGTGAATGTGAAGTGGTCATTACGGTTCCGGCTGAAGAAGAAGAAGACGTGCTGGAATATGTGAAGGAGTGCGAAGCATTGTGGAATGAAGAATATCATGTGCACGAAACTCCGATCAGTTTCCAGGCAGAACGGGTAGAATTGCCTGCGATGATGGTTCCCGATGAAATCAAAGATAATCTGGTGGATGCCATTTATGCTTGCCAGAATGGTGTGATGCGCATGATTCCTACTATTCCCGATACAGTAGAAACCTCTTCTAATCTGGCTATCGTCACTATCGGTGGCGGCAAAGCTGAAATCAAGATCCTTTCTCGCAGCTCGCGTGACTCGATGAAGGATTATCTGAACACCTCGTTGGAAAGCTGTTTCTCTATGGCAGGCATGGAAGTAACCCGTTCCGGCGGTTATTCAGGCTGGGAACCCAATGTGGATTCTCCTATCCTGAAAGCCATGAAGGAGTCTTATCAGGCTCAATTCGGTAAGGAACCTGCTGTGAAAGTGATTCATGCCGGCTTGGAATGTGGTATCATTGGTGCGGTGGTGCCGGGATTGGATATGATTTCCTTCGGGCCTACTTTGCGTTCTCCTCACTCACCGGATGAACGCTGCTTTATTCCTTCTGTAGGCAAGTTCTATGATTTCGTAGTAGCTACGTTGGAAAATACGCCGGTAAAAGAATAGCCTTTAATACTTTATAAAACTTTCGGACGCGGATGATAGGGATAGGTATCGTCCGCGTCCTTTTTCATTCTTTGCTGTGGAAGCCAAAATTTTCTGCCAGCTCTATCTCCGGCTCCGGCCAAAACTTGGCTTCTCGTTCTGCTTTTACAACATGGATGTGTTTCCGTGTCTCTTCGTTAGAGTATATTTTGAATACATATCTATCTTGAAGCCTGAATTTAGGACTCATATTCTATCTTTTTGTTTGAATAGGTAGACGCAAAAGTAACATAAAATATGAATATAACAATATAAGGAGGGGGAAAGTTTGTTTTTCTATCAATATTCCACCTTATCGCACTTCTCCGTCCATTGTTGGAATGCCTTTATTGCCTCTTTCACAAGAAGTATATTTTCGGCTGTATACTGCGGGAGAGGGCTTATTTATTCGGAAGCTGTCGCTTCATGAGTACATTTGTCGGTTTCTGCTACCATTGAGATGATTGTCTGTGCCTCCGAGGAGATTGCCCTGTTTTTTGTTTCAGATGTTTCAGCCTCTCCGCAAAAGCCCGTCAATAGGGCGAAGCGGCTGAAGGATTGCTTTCCGGAATTCCTTCAGCCTGATTATGAAAGTTTCAGTTTTGGGTTGTTCGGGATGTGTTTGTGGAAGTTCATTTTCTCTGGTGCTTTTATACCTGTAGGAAATGGTATGGCTATTATGAAGAGTTTGTTTTGACTGCCTTTCAGGGCAGACGCATTAAAAATTATTTTCCTGTAAAAGTTGTGACAAATATTTT
>BLLV01000001.1 GCA_011959205.1 Bacteroidaceae bacterium | reverse complement strand
CCTTAAGATTGCATAATCTTTGTAGTTCATACATCAAAATACAGTTATTTTTTGAAATGTTTTTAGCAGATTTTCTGATTTCTGATTTTATTTTTTTGGAAAAAGATATTTTTTTTCCTCTTTTTGATTTTAGGTATTGCGAAACAGCAGCTTCTGTTAGCCCAATAAGTTTAGCAGCTTTACGTTGAGTCATGTTAAAGTCTTTTATTAGTGATATTGCTAAATCTTTCCTAATTGCAGGCAAAATATACCAGACTTCAATCTCCTGTGTCATTTTTAGCTGCATTTTAACTTAACGATTGTTAAGTTATATATAAATGTTACGAAAATACAAAGCATTTTTGAACATTTATACTAAAAACCACAAAAAACAAAGTTTTTTGGGTCCCAAAAATTGAAAACAATTTTTGTGGAATCTTTGTTTTTTTTTGTATAAAGGTTTTGGTTTACCTCAGCATTTAGGTTAAATTATTTCTTTTTAGAAACAGCTTCATTAATCTCTTTCAACATCTTTTTTATCTTTTTTTCATCAAAACCATGAGCAGTTGCACCTTGTTCAACAGTTTCAGAAAATGCTACATGACAGCCAACGCAATGAAGACCGTATTTCATCATTACCATTGCTGCTTCTGGATGTTGGGTTACGACTTCTCCTAAAGTCATATCTTTTGTGATCTTGTCTTTCGGTTTTTTTTGTGTCATTTTGATTAAGGTAGGATTTGGTTATTTATAAGGGTTTCTTTTAAGTTTTAAATTGTTGGTAATTTTTATACAAAAATATTATAAACCAGCTTTTATATAACTGTTTTAATGAGAAAACAACTCAGCAAGAAGGAAATAAAAGAATTGAACAGTAAGATTGAAAAATTTGGAATGTCTTTTGATAAAAAGGATAATATTGAGTTAAGAGATAAGAAAGTAATAGTTGTTAACAATGAACCTTGTTTCTTTTATCATGAAGATATGATTGTTCCTATGCTTAAGGTTTTGCTGAAGAATAATTTTCTTAGGAAGATTACAGTAGATATGGGTGCTGTTAAGTTCATGGCAAATGGTGCAGACTTGATGAGACCTGGAATAACTAATATTGGAGAGGGTATAAATAAGGA